>NZ_RZRT01000179.1:0-1187 GCF_003998295.1 Mesorhizobium sp. M7A.F.Ca.US.011.01.1.1 | reverse complement strand
GCACAGCATCAGATAGAGAACTTCGCCGGTTCGAGCAAAAAACCGCCTGTCGGTTGAGACACCGGACGCCGTCACCGCGGCATCCTCGTAGAGCGCGCTGGCGCCGAAGGGGAATACGAACTTCGAACTCCAGCGTTTATTGCTGGCGCCTTCGATGGCGGACGACTGCAAGAACCCCACCACAGAGGCAAAATCGTCGAAGCTGTCAAAGCGGGCGCGGAGGTAACTGAAGTCCCGGCTCTCAAGGCCGCCGGCGTTCTGTTCCATCAATTCCAGCCATTTTGTCCAGGCTGCATCGTCGGAGAGCCCCTCGGCCCCGATGGTCAAAAGGTACGGATTATTGAAGATAAGATTGCGCAGTCGCAACTGTGTCTGCGGACGATAGGAAAGTGCGTTGAACTCCCCTTCAGCAAAGGCGCGGCCGGCGACTTGCTCGGATCGGAGCACACCAAGGAATTCAAGCAGGATCAGCCAGGGCGTCTGTTCGTCATGCAGGCGATGCCCCCAGATCGCTTCGTCGACCCAGAACGCCGGTCAAGTGCGATCCTCATGGGAAATAGGGCGTTTCAGTATCTCCATCATCAGAGCCTCACCGTGACGCTACGCGATGATGCACGGCCATCAGAATTGAGGTCGATAAACTTGAGGACGATCCCGTCACTGCGATCGTCTCCATCAAGGAATCGCCGCCGTTCGACGGCGCTCAGCAGCCGTGCCTTGAACGCGAGAAGGTCCTCGTGGCACTCGAGCGAAAAACTCGTAGGCAGTGCGCCCTCGGCCACACGTCCCAAGAACTCAAAGCGGGTCGTCGACAGTTGCAGCGTGACTTTCGGTGGATCATCACGCGCAAGCCGAACCACCAGCTTCATGCCTCCATCCCCGTCACCGAGCAGCGCCACCTCCTCGCCAGCACGGCGGGCGACGGACACGAATTCCTCCAGCAGAGGACTGGTCCTCGACTGCGATTGGCTTCCTGAACTTGCGAGGACCAGCTCGTCCTGGTTCTGGATCAGCATGCCGGTGAACACCCGGTTCAGCCCACGGATGAGCATGGGCATCACCAGCCGCGGCAATGCTCGTTTCTCGGCCAACGCGCGACTGGTCTCGAGATAAAGCCCAGCATACCGAAAGACGGTTAGGTCCCAGAGGTCCAGCGTGTCTGCCAGCTCATCGGAGATGGTAAAGAA
>NZ_RZRT01000178.1:0-1193 GCF_003998295.1 Mesorhizobium sp. M7A.F.Ca.US.011.01.1.1 | reverse complement strand
CTAGGACGTAGACTCATTACCGCGTAGCCAGATGCGGATTGCGACGAGTTTGAGGGCGGCAAGATAGTTCTCAGCCAGCTTGTCGTATCGGGTTGCGATACGACGGAATTGCTTGGCCTTGTTGAAGAAGCGTTCGACGAGGTTGCGCGCCTTGTAGAGGAAGGGGCTGAAGCAGATCGCGTCCTTGCGGTTGGCCTTGGGCGGAATGTTGGCCCATGCCTTTCGCTCGGTGACAGCATTGCGCAAGGCGTTGGCATCATAGCCCTTGTCGGCGAGTAGCATGGCCCCCTCCGGCAATTCCTTGATCAAGTCCGCTGCGGAGGCGATGTCACTCATCTGGCCTGCCGTGAGCGTCAGCTTGATCGGCCTGCCTTGGGCGTCGACAAGAGCATGGATTTTGGTTGTCAGCCCGCCTCGGGAACGACCGAGACAATGATCTCGATCCCCCTTTTTGCCGTCGCGCCCTGCTGATGCACGCGAACAATGGAGGTGTCGATCATCTGCACCGTGCCGTCATGGGCTTTGGTGATGGCATCCATGAGGCGGTCCCACACACCTGCTTTCCGCCATCGGACGAAGCGATTGTAGCAGGTGGTGCGCGGGCCGTATCGCTCCGGCAGATCGCGCCATGGCGCACCCGATCGCAGCACCCAGAAGATGCCGTTCAGCACCCTGCGGTCGTCAACGCGCGGCACTCCTCGCGGCTTGTTAGGCAACAGCGGCTCGATCGCGCGCCATTCGAAGTCAGTCAGGTCATATCGGCTCATGTGGAGCCTGAATCAGAAAACGGCGTGATATGGAAGCCTAAATTGCGGGCGGTCAACGACTCTTACAGCCGGACCTCTTCGACGGGATCGCCGCGCTCGAACTCCCACGTCCTAGCCATGTTCAACACATCCTCAAATGGCTCATCGGGGTGAGAAGTCGTGCATATAAAGCGTGTCTCGTCGCTTCCGTCACCGACGACGATCTCGTCGATAATGTCTTCAACCCTCGCGCAGCCCGGTCCGACCACGGCCACGAGCGATACACCGTCATTCAGACATTGCTCAACAAAGCCATCGAGCAAGGTCTCATCCGATACCGGAACATGAAGAATTAATTTGCGGGCGAACGGCATAGTCAGATTGTAGGCCGACGGGTGATTGCTTTCCAGCGTCTCAATCATCCAGCATTTATGAGTTCACGACCTA
>NZ_RZRT01000177.1:0-1234 GCF_003998295.1 Mesorhizobium sp. M7A.F.Ca.US.011.01.1.1 | reverse complement strand
GGCGGTGGACGAATTGTCCCGCCGCGTCGTCGTGGCAAAGCGCACCGAGGCCGTGTTGCGATTGAGCAGGGAAACCGATTTTATCTCGACCGAGACAGTGACATTGCGGCCAAAAATCTTGTCCAGCGATTGTGGATTTGCAGGCGTGAAAAGCCATGTCAAATCCTTGGACGCGGCGTCGGTGGAGTAGAGCTGCGCCAAGTCGTAATTCTGTTTCAGTTCACGCGAATCGTAGGTTTCGCGGGCCCTGATGTAGCGCACTAGATTTGCCGCGGTGACGGCCTCGTTCTGCGATAAATCTCCAGGCTTCAGCGCGCGCATGATCTCGAGGTAGCCCGTCGATTTGTCGACCTCCACAACATACGGTTCGAACTGACGGAGTGGCAGGATCAGCACGAGCGCCAGCAGCGACAGCACAGCAACCAGCCCTGAAATGCCGCTGACGATCCAGGCCAAGGTACGCGATCGGCGCATCGATCTGTGCGTGTCGTCTTCCCAGGCCGCGCCTGCCCTGTAATAGCGCTTGTCGACAAGTTCGCTGCTGTTGCTAGCAGTTGTTTCGACTGGCATTGCCACGTTACCATTGCCTCGTTTAAGCGACGCATTCTGATCCACGCCGCGATCGGTGATCGTTGTTGTGTCCTAGGCCAGAGGCCTGGAGTTATCGCGCGCACCTTGCTGGATGGCGGACCGGGTTGCGGCGTCCGCCCTGGCTGCTCGCGAGGATCGAAAACTGTTTGTCGCGAGCTGCCGGGCGCCGCGAGCGGCGCGGCCCGCGGCCCATCGCGCGCCGGAATAGCGCACAGCGTTTCTGCCGAAGGTTCTATAAGGGTTGTATGCGCCCACGGTGCTGAGATACCCGCCGCCATTCAGGATCGAAGCTATCGAGGGTATCTGCATGAGAACATAGATGCCGATGATCGTCACCAGCACCAAGGGCAGCACCAGCGACATCTTGCTGTCCATGGTCGCTCCGCCGGACGTTGCTGTGTTCAGCGCCGCATTGACGAGCGAGAAATAGAAACCGAGAAAGCCGTAGATCAGGATTTGCTGGATCATCAGGAAGGTGGTCAGCGAAAGAAAGCCTTCGCTCATGCGCGAGGACCATCGGTAAAGCCAAAGGATGATCCATATCGGCGCCAAGGCCAGCGTGATGAACAACATGACCTTGGCGGCGATGATCGCGGCAATGGCAAGCGCTGCGAAGATGATGGCCGACAGCAGGACGAGCAGC
>NZ_RZRT01000176.1:0-1257 GCF_003998295.1 Mesorhizobium sp. M7A.F.Ca.US.011.01.1.1 | reverse complement strand
CAGTCGAACTTGGTGGCAAAAAATCGAGTATTGGAGGTCCCCGAGAGGCGATTGCGAACGGTGTCGGATACCTTCCGTCCAACCGTCGCTTGGAGGGCATGATGCGCGGGCGCTCTCTCATCGAGAACATGGCCATCACATTCGGCCTCGACTATGGCAGACACAATCTCTTCATCGACCGACGCCAGGAACGGCGCGTCACCGAAAGCTGGCTGAAGCGACTCAAGGTCAAGACACCTTCCGCGAAGGTGAATATCGAAGCGCTCAGTGGCGGCAACCAGCAGAAAGTTGTCATGGGCAAATGGCTAATGGGACGCCGGCTAAAGGTGCTCCTTCTGGATCACCCGACCCGCGGTCTTGATCCCGGAGCGCGCGACGATTTGTTCGATGCGATCAGAAATAGCGCGTCAGATGGGCTCGTTGTCATTTTCGTCGGCGACACCACGGCCGAGATCCTCGAACTCTCAGACAAAGTTCTCGTGATGAAGGACGGCCGCGTTGTTCAGAAATACGACCTCTCAGGTGGTGACACTCCCACTGAAGGCGAGATCGTCGCTGCGATGGTGTAGAAAGGTTATTCAAATGACAATCCAAGAAGAAACCTCAGGGCATCGCGCCGACATTGCAGCGATCCTGCGTGCGTCTCTCCCGACACTGGTTCTCGTTTTGCTTATCGTGATGGGATCGGCCATGTCTCCGGGCGTGCTGTCTCAAGGCGCGCTCGCGAATTTCCTCGTCGATGCGGCACCATTGGTGATCCTGGTGGTCGGCGCCACCTTCCCAATCCTGACGGGCAGCATCGACCTGTCGGTCGCGGGAACTGTTTCGCTCACAGGAGTTCTGCTCGTCTCGCTGGGTCCAATCTTGGGAGACTATACGGGCATCGCCATCGTGCTAATTGCTCTCCTTCTGGGAGCTGCACAGGGCTTCGTTCATGTCTACTTTAGATTGCCTTCGTTCATCGTGACGCTCGGCGCGCTTGGCATCCTGTCCGGGCTCGCCTTGTACATTTCCGACTCAGTAGCCCAGCCGATTAGTCCGGGCGACCTCTTGGTCGACTACATTTCTGGAAGCGTGGGCATTTTTCCCAACAGCATCTTTGTTCTCGCCGCTGTCGTCATCCTGCTCGCGCTTGCGATGCACTTCACCCGACTTGGGCGCGACATCTTCGCGCTTGGTACGGGAGAACGAGCCGCCATGATGTCGGGCGTCAACGTGCTAGCGATCCGAATGACTGTTTTTGCCATCTCTTCGGCG
>NZ_RZRT01000175.1:0-1267 GCF_003998295.1 Mesorhizobium sp. M7A.F.Ca.US.011.01.1.1 | reverse complement strand
CGTCGAGCCGTTTTGATCATTCGTCCCCATCTGGTTCGACCGCAGGCGTTCCCACCCCGCCTTTTCGCGCTCGGCGGCCTCCGCCTTACGACGAGCCTCTTCCTCAGCCGCGGCCTTGCGGCGGGCTTCGTCCTCCTCGGCCTTGCGGCGAGCCTCCTCGGCCGCCATTTGCGCCTCCAGCGCGCGTCGCTGCGCATCGAGATCCGCGCCCTCCTGCACGGTATGATCGACATTATCGGCTTGTTGCGTGCCCTTTTGGTCGTCAGCCGGTGGCGGCACCACGATCTGGTCGATCGTGCCGTCGGCAGGTTGCGGCGGTTCGTTCAACGCCGGCGGGCGAAACTCGGGCGGGTTGAAGTTTTCCTCGCCATCGCTGCGAACATCGCGCGATACCGGCTCCCGAGGCCAGTTCAGCCACATCAGCGCGCTTACGAGCACCACGCCGAGGCCGACCAGCGCGATCCTGGTACCGACGCCCGCACCACGGCGCGCGACCGTCGGGCTGCCGTCCAGTTGGTTATAATCGATCTGCGTCATCACCGCCCTCCGCTGGATCCGAACAGGGTGGAGCCACCGGTCAGTTTCGTTGGACCGTAGACCTGCTCGACGGGATCGATGGCGTTGGATCGCGCCCGGTTGTAAAGGCAGAGTGTCTTGCCATCGGCCCGCAAGGTGAATTGCCGTGCGACCTTGTCGACGATGGTGTATTTGCCCTGCGTGCGAACGTTGACCAGCGACTCCTGGCGCTTGTCGTCGACAACGAAAATCGCCGGAATGTCGCCCTTGAACTCCAGAAACACCTTGGTGCCGTCGTCGAATACGGTGCGCGGCTTCAGGCTGTCGTCGCCCTTGTAGGCGTAGTCGTAATTGAGATCGGCATAATTCAGATCCTTCAAATCCGGATCGGCCGCGCTCTCCTTGGCCTGCGAGAGCAGGCGCGCATTGATATCCTCGTCCGGGTATTTGAACCGGACCTGGAAGGATGCCCGGTCACGGCTATTGTCAGTCGCCTGCAGCAGCAAGGAATAGACGCGCCGGTTGGTGACCACGTTGACGTTGGTCCACGCATCGCGCTCCAGCGGCTTGACGAACAGAAACCGCGATCCGCGTTTGGGGATGATCGACCAACCTTTCGTGTCGCCAGCCGACACGGTTTCGATGACTTCCGTCGGACTGAGCTCGACCATCGTGGAAATACCAAGGGCGGCGCGCACCGACGTCACGTCGTCGTTGTTGAAGGTGACATATCGGATGCGGCCGTCGCGTG
>NZ_RZRT01000174.1:0-1273 GCF_003998295.1 Mesorhizobium sp. M7A.F.Ca.US.011.01.1.1 | reverse complement strand
GACCACCCGCCGGGCTCTGTGCAACCGACCGCTCATCTGGGCGGTGATGGCAACAAGGACGCAACGGCCGCCGCAAATGCCTTGGCCGACCTTCTCGCTTCCAAAGGCGTGAAGGGTCAATGCATCGAGTTGCAGGGAGCGTTGACAGACGTCAATGGGCATACCCGGCACGAGGGGTGGCTTGCCGCCACCAAGGGCAAGATCGAGACCCTGCAGACAATACCCACAAATTGGGATCCCGAGATTTTCCGGTCCGGCACCGCAAACGCGCTACGGGCTCATCCGGAGGCGAACTGCATCTTTATGGCGAGTGACTTCGCCCTTTCAGCGGTGCAGTCGGCGCTCGAGGCTGCCGGGCGCTGGGCTCCTGATGGAGATCCCAAGCACATCTACATCGCGGCCCTCGACGTGCAGCCGGTCGCCATCGATGCCTTGCGCAAGAAGTATATCGACGTGGACGTGACGTACGACGCGAACGTTCTGGCCAAGAAGGCGATCGAGGTTGCTCTGCAGCTGTCTAAGGGCGAGAAACCCGCGTGCGCGCCAAACTGTGCCATCGTCGGCCGTATCGCAACACCTGAAAACATCGACACGCTGCCCGACCTCTGGTCACGCCAGTAGGGACGCGCGCATGGGCGGCCCCGAAGACCTTCGGGCCGCTCACATGCCTTTAACAGCCCTGTTTTGACCTTTCCTGGAACATTGCAATGGCGCGGGATCATACCGTCAGCGTCAAGTTCGAGACGTTTGACTATATTGTCGTTGGAGCAGGCTCCTCCGGCTGCGTCGTTGCGGCCAGGCTTTCCGAGGATGCCCGCAAGCGGGTCTTGTTGATCGAAGCCGGGCCGCCGGACACCAGCCCATGGGTGCACATCCCGATGGGTTACGGCAAGCTTTACACGGATCGTCGCCACAACTGGTGCTACTGGAGCGAACCTGAGCCCGAGCTCGGCGGACGAACGACCTATCAGCCAAGAGGAAAGCTTCTCGGCGGAACGGGGTCAATCAACGGAATGATATATACCCGCGGCCAAAGGGAGGATTTCGATTCCTGGCAACGCGCCGGCTGCGAAGGCTGGGGCTATGCAGATGTCCTCCCCTATTTCAAAAAGGCCGAACACCAGACGCGCGGAGCTGACGAGTATCACGGTATCGGCGGTCCGATCTGGGTCTCTGACCTCGGTCCTCATCCATTGGCCGATGCTTTCATCAATGCCGCCGTTTCGACGGGTGCCCCCCTGAACCGCGACTTCAACGGCGCTTCCCAAGAAGG
>NZ_RZRT01000173.1:0-1280 GCF_003998295.1 Mesorhizobium sp. M7A.F.Ca.US.011.01.1.1 | reverse complement strand
CGGGACCAGAAGTAACGTGATGAGCATCCGCCGTCGTGCCATAGCCGACGAGCGCGGCGAGCGGTTTTGCGCCGCGCGCCAGCGCGTGGCTCAACGCCTCGATGACCAGCACCCCGGCTCCTTCGCCCATGACGAAGCCGTCCCGCGATATGTCGAAAGGGCGCGAGGCTTGAGCCGGCATCTTATTGAAGCCGGTTGAAAGAGAGCGTGCGGCGGCAAACCCACCGAGGCTGACGATGTTCATGCACGCTTCCGTGCCTCCGCAAACGGCGATATCAGCTTCGTTCGCGCGGATAAGGCGGGCCGCGTCGCCGATCGCCCGGATGCCGGCCGCGCATGCCGTCACCGGTGCGCCCAATGGACCTTTGAAACCATGACGGATTGAGATCTGACCCGCCGCGAGGTTCACCAGGAAGGACGGCACCGTAAAGGGCGACAGGCGGCGGGCGCCACGCAGGTCGACGGTGCGCACGGCTTCCGTGATGGCTGGGAAGCCGCCGACCCCTGAAGCGATGACGGTTGCCGTGCGCAGGCGATCCGTTTCCAAGACAGGCTTCCATTTCGCCTGCGCAAGCGCCTCTTCCGCCGCCGCCAGCGCAAAGAGAATAAACCGATCTACCTTGCGCTGATCCTTCGCGGACAGGATGCCATCAGGATCGAAGCCAGCGTCGGGGTCTTCTTTCAAGGAGGGAACCACGCCGCCAATCTTCGCCGGCAGGCCTCCCACCACATCGTCCGGAAGCCTGCGGATGCCCGAACGACCGGCAAGCAGGCGCGACCATGACGCTTCGACATTGGCGGCAAGGGGCGTGACCGCCCCCATGCCTGTAACAACAATCCGTCGCATCTATTCTCCTATTACTTGGGTGCGCGGACAGCGCTGCCGACGCCGTTCAAGCGGCGACTGCTTCGCGAACCTGATCGGTTGCCGCATCCAGAAAGGCCTGCGCGAGGTTGGGGTCGTTGACGACCCGCGAGAGGAGCACCGCGCCGACCATCGTCGAGAGAACGGCCATGGCCTTGCCGCCGGCTTCATCATTGTCGGCCCCGCCAACCCAACCGCCGAGCATTTCAAGGTATTCCCTGATCCCGGCCTCGAATGACGCCTTCACCTCGGCGCCCTGTCTGGCAGCATCCGAGCCAAGCGCAACGACCGGGCAGCCGTCCATCCTTTCTCCGCGATGATCCATGCTGAGATAGAATGAGATCACTGCGTCGAGCGGATTCTCAGGGTTTGCCGCGGTTGCGGCCGACCACCTGTGGGTGGCACTCTCCATCGC
>NZ_RZRT01000172.1:0-1286 GCF_003998295.1 Mesorhizobium sp. M7A.F.Ca.US.011.01.1.1 | reverse complement strand
CTCGGACCTGCTGTCGCCGCGGGATGCTCCATCATCATCAAGGGACCTGAGGAAGCGCCCGGTGCTGGCGCGGCTCTGTTCAAGTGCCTGGAAGACGCAGGCTTCCCGGCAGGTGTTGTGAACCTCGTCTTCGGCATCCCGTCGGAGGTGAGCGAGTATCTCGTACCCCACCCTACAATCCGGAAGGTGTCTTTCACCGGGTCGGTCGGAGTCGGCAAATATCTCGCCTCGCTGGCGGGCAGCCATATGAAGCGCGTCACCATGGAACTTGGTGGTCATGCACCTGTGATCATCGCCGACGATGCTGATATAGAGACGGCGACGACCGCCCTTGTCGCTTCGAAGTTCCGGAATGCCGGTCAAGTCTGCATTTCGCCTACGCGGTTCCTCATCCAGGAAAAGGTGCACGACGAGTTTGTCGACGTCTTCGTGCGCAAGACTTCGGCACTCAAGATCGGCGACGGCCTCGCCGACGGCACCCAAATGGGTCCGCTCATCAGCGCCAAGCGCCGCTCCGCGGTCGAAAGCCTCATCGAAGACGCAGTGTCCAAGGGCGCGAAGGTCGCCACGGGTGGCGAGCGGCTTAAGAACGCGGGCTTCTTCTATGCGCCGACTGTTCTTACTGGCGTGACCTCGGAAATGCGGGCGATGAACGAAGAGCCATTCGGTCCTGTCGCGCTCGTGCGCTCATTTGCTGACCTCGAAGACGCGATCGAGGAAAGCAGCCGGCTGCCATTCGGCCTCGGCTCCTACGCCTGGACTCGCAGCGCCAAGACCGCTCGTCGGCTGGCGCAGGGCGTCCAAGCAGGGATGCTCAGCATTAACCACATCGGACTCGGGCTGCCCGAGACTCCCTATGGCGGTGTCCGGGACTCCGGCTACGGCTATGAGGGCGGGATCGAGGCCTTGGAAGGCTATATGACCACCCGGTTCGTGACCCACGACATGAACTGACATCGCGGCTCCCCAAACACGCAAATAAAAGGAGCAGGGGAATGATAAACTCAGACGACTTCCGAGAGGCCATGCAGCGATTTGCAGGTCCAGTCACCGCGATCACGACGATCGAGGACGGCATGCCGTGCGGCCTGATGGCCACTGCGGTTTGCAGCTTGTCCGCGGACCCGCCGTCCCTCGTCGCCTGCATCAATAAGACGGCGACGGCACACGATACGATCCTCCGGCAACGTTTCTTCGGAGTGTCCGTCTTGCCGGATACGCTGAAGGCCTTCGCCGATCACTTCGCCCGCGCCAAGGGAGCCGACCGCTTCGAGGGGGCGCTTTGG
>NZ_RZRT01000171.1:0-1297 GCF_003998295.1 Mesorhizobium sp. M7A.F.Ca.US.011.01.1.1 | reverse complement strand
CGGCAATGGCGGTCCCGCCAATGTTGTGACCGTTGGCGTCACCAATTCGGGTGCGATCATCACGCATGGCCAGGAATCGAACGGCATCCTGGCGCAGTCGATCGGAGGCGGCGGCGGCAATGGCGGCAATTCGGGCGGCCTCGTCTCGCTCGGCGGCAATGGCGCCTCGACCACCAATGGTGGCATTGTCGAGGTGACGAACACCGCGGCCGGCTCGATCGACACCGACGGCAAGCAATCAGCCGGCATCTTCGCGCAGTCGGTTGGCGGTGGCGGCGGCAATGGCGGGACTTCCGGCGGCCTGTTCTCGGCCGGCGGTTCCGGCGGTGCCGGCGGCAATGGCGCACGGGTGACGGTGACCAACGCCGGCGATATCGAGACCGGCAAAGATGGTGCCGGTTCGGCCGGTATCTTCGCGCAATCGGTGGGCGGCGGCGGCGGCAATGGCGGCTTCGCCGTGACACTGAGCGGCTCCGGTTCCTTCGAGGGCGCTGGCGGCTCCGCCTCGGTCTCCATCGGTGGCAGCGGAGCGACAGGTGGCATCGGCAAGCATGCCGAGGTCAACAATTACGGCAACATCACCACCTACGGCAAACAGGCCGCCGGCATCCTGGCGCAGTCGATCGGCGGCGGCGGCGGCAATGGCGGCTTCAGCGTTGCCGGCACATTCACCACCGGTGCGTTGGGCGCCTCGGTCGCTGTTGGCGGCAGTGGCGGCACCGGCCAGACCGCCGGCTCGGTCACCGTCACCTCGACGGGCAACATCGAAACGCATGGCGACCAGTCGGTCGGCATCCTGGCGCAGTCGGTCGGCGGCGGCGGCGGCAATGGCGGCTTCGCCGGTGCCGGCGCGATCACGCTGCAAGGCGCCAGCGCCGCCGTCGGTCTCGGCGGCAAGGGTGCCGGCGGCGGCAACGCCGATATCGTCCATGTCACATCCACCGGCAACATCGCCACCTCCGGCGACCAGGCGATCGGCATCCTGGCGCAGTCGGTTGGCGGCGGTGGCGGCAATGGCGGCTCGACCGTCTCGCTGGCGCTCGGAATGGACGCCGGCATCGGCGTCGCGCTTGGCGGCAGCGGCGGCGCGGCCGGCAATGGGCTCGGCGTCACCGTCATCTCGACCGGCAACATTTCGACCGGCGCCGATTTCTCGTCCGGTGACGTGCGCGGCACCGGTGCTGCCGGCATCCTGGCGCAATCGGTCGGCGGCGGCGGCGGCAATGGCGGCTTTGCCGGCACACTCGGCGGCGGCCAGTCGATCGCGGTCGGCGTGGCGCTTGGCGGCGAGGGGGCC
>NZ_RZRT01000170.1:0-1321 GCF_003998295.1 Mesorhizobium sp. M7A.F.Ca.US.011.01.1.1 | reverse complement strand
TTGGACATCAACCTTCGGGGGTTTTCATGTCCAAACACAGCGAGAGTTTGAAGCGCACTGTTGTTGATCGTTATTTGAGTGGTGAAGAGAGCTATGCGAGCGCCGGTGCAGCCGACGGCGTAGATGCTGCGACGGTGCGCAAATGGGTTGCGAGCTATCAAGCGCACGGGGTTGCCGGCCTCGCTCGCAAGCTCAGCCACTATGACGGCGAGTTCAAGCTGTCGGTTCTGCACCGGATGTGGGAGGATGGACTGTCCTGCCGACAGACGGCCGCGCTGTTCAATATCCGCAACGCCGGCTGCCTTCCGGACTGGGAGAGGCGCTACGAAGCCGGTGGGATAGAGGCGCTCGCGCCGCGCCGCAGAGGAAGGCCGCGATCGATGTCAGACCCGCCGTCGCCTGGCGAGCCGCCCGTGGCGCAGAGTGATGAGACCAAGAGCCGCGAAGAGCTGCTTGCGGAACTGAACCATCTGCGCATGGAGAACGCCTACCTAAAAAAACTGGAGGCCTTAACGCAGGGACACGCGCCCAAAAAGCGCAAGCTGTCCAAGCGTTAAGGCTGCTCTATCCGCTCGATGGTCTGCTCAAACTGGCAGGGCTTTCCCGCAGCACGTTCTACTATCGACAGAAGGCGTCCCGCGTCGACCGCCATGCCGGTCTCAAGGAGAAGATCAGAGCCGTCTTCGACAGCCACAAGGGCCGCTACGGTTATCGCCGGGTGGCTGCTGCACTGCGCCGGCTCGGTCATGTCGTCAATCACAAGGCGGTGCAGGGTCGGATGGTGGAGATGGGATTGAAGTCGCTGGTCAGGCCGAAGAAGTATCGCTCCTACAAAGGCGGCATCGGAAGGACGGCTCCCGATCTCATTCAACGCCAGTTCAACGCTGACAGCGCCAACCATAAATGGGTGACCGATGTGACGGAGTTCAACCTGGCGGGCGACAAACTCTATCTCTCACCGGTCATGGACCTTTATAACGGCGAGATCATCGCCTTCGAGACCGCAAGGCGACCGCTCTTCAAGCTGGTGGAAAATATGCTCGCCAGAGCGCTGGACCGGCTCGACCAAACCCAACGCCCCATCCTACACTCCGATCAGGGATGGCAGTATCAGACGCCTGCCTACCAGCGCAGGCTCCAGGCACGAGGCATTGCCCAGAGCATGTCACGCAAAGGCAATTGCCTCGACAACGCACCTATCGAGAGCTTCTTCGCAACACTCAAATCCGAGCTCTTCTACCCCAATACCTTCGAGAACGTTCAGAGCCTCAAGGCCAGCATCGAGGATTACATCCACTACTACAATCATGATCGCATCAAA
>NZ_RZRT01000016.1:0-109666 GCF_003998295.1 Mesorhizobium sp. M7A.F.Ca.US.011.01.1.1 | reverse complement strand
ACGTGCCCGATACCTTCGCCGACACCTCGGCGCTGGAGCAGGCGGTCGGCTACCGCCCGACGACGACAGTGACCGAAGGGGTGGGGCGGTTCGTCGAGTGGTACCAGGCGTATTTCGGGCGGGGATAGACAAAGTCTTTGCAAGATCACGGCTGGCAAACTCGCCTCAGGCCACGGTCCAGTGATGCTCGATGGCTGCGCCAGCTCCTGCCAGCACGACACCCACGGGGATTGGCCGCCCCCGCAATTCGCACCACAGCAACATTGATCTTTGATGGGTGATGTTGCGGTTCCGCTCGCCCGCCATCCGCCATTCGCGTTCGTTTATTTCATTGGGCAAAAAACTACCGACAGCGGACAAACTGCCTCGCTATTCGAATGATGCGGTAGCGTCACATAACGCGCATGTTTCCTCCAGCCGGAGGCGCTTCATCCCCGCGCCGCCGGTTAGGCTCGACGGCCGCCCGCCCCCAAAAAGCCGTCGGGCCGCCAGAAATCCCGATATCCTACTCGCCTCCCCTCCTCGCCATCACTGCGTAAACGCCTTGGACATCTGATCCGCAAAGGGTTTCAACAGATAAGACCAGACATTGCGTTCATCGGTGCGGATATGAACCTCGGCGGGCATACCTGGCCTCAGCACCTTCGCTTCGGTCAGGCAGTTCGATTTGCTTTCGACCTTGATCCGCGCCGAGAAATAGGAAAGCTGACGTTGCGGATCTTTAATCAGATCTGCCGAGATGTGTTTCACTGACCCTTGGCAGACCGGAGTGGTTCCCACGTCGAACGCCGGAAAACGGATCGATACCGGCTGCCCTGGCCGGACGTCGTCGACCCGCGACGGAGGGATCAGCGCGTCCACCACAAGATCGTCGGCATCAGGCACGATGGTCATGAGCATCTCGCCAGGCGCGATAACGCCGCCGACGGTATGGACAGCCGATTCCTGTATTGTTCCGGACTGCGGCGCGCGGATCGTTGTCTTGGTCAATTCATCCTGGGCCACAATCCTCCGTTCGTTGAGTTCGGTCTGCTTGGCTTCCGTCTCGCGGAGTTCGGTCGTCACGTCAGTGCGCCTTTGGTCATCCAGCTGCAGCATCTGCAACCCCGTTTCGCTAATGCGCGCCTGCGCTTCAGCTACTGCGGCAGCGAGGCGCCCCGATTCTCCCCTGGCCCGGGTGGCATCCAGCCTGATGTTGCTCACCCTCTCCTTGGAGACGAGTTTTTTGGCGTAGAGGGAATCAACGTCGGCGAAATCCTTATTCAGCAGAGCAACCGATTCATCCACCGCGCTCTGTTGCGCTTTAAGACCGTCGATCTGACGTTCAAGTTGCTGGGATTGGCTTCTCAACTGTGCCTTCTGCCCAGCCAAAGCCGAGGCGCGCGTTTCAAAGAGGGCGCGCTCGCCGTTGACGAGCGCAGCCAGCTCCGGTTGGTTCATTCGCGCCTTCAGGCCGACCGGCAGCTGCATTTCCGCCAGGCCCGTGCGCTCGGCCTCCAGCCGGGCGAGGCGGACGGTCGCGCGATCGAGATCCTCACTAATGATTTGCAGGTTCGCGCGAGTCAGCGTGTCATCCAGCCTGACCAGCACGTCGCCGGCTCGTACATGATCTCCGTCCTGCGCGAAGATCCCGCCCACTGTGCCTCCGGTTTGATGCTGGACCTTCTTGACGTTGGTTTCCACCACCACGGTGGCCGGTGCAACCACAGCGCCGGCGATGTTGGTCAATCCCAGCCACAGGCCGCCGCCAAGGACCAGCAGACCTGTAATCACCAAACCGAATATCAGGTTGGCCCGTATACCGTCCGGCAGATCTGGCGCGCTCACGGCAGCCCGTTTGCTGCCACGAAGGGTCCGAGCATACGATGAGAAAGCGACGAATGTTTCGAGCAGAGCTTCATGCATGTCCGGCAACACCCGGTATCGGCGCCAAAGAAGATGGCCGAGGTGAAACAGGCGGTGAAGGTCGGAGCACGTTCGCCAAGACCTGCTCGCGCGAGCCAAAGGCATGAACCGTCCCATTCGACATAACCAATACCTGATCGATGTTGGCGAGAGCCGAAGGACGATGCGCAACGACAATGACGATGCCTCCGCGCTGACGCACTGCCCGTATGGCGCCCGCCAGGGCAGCGTCCCCATCTACGTCGAGGTTCGAGTTCGGTTCGTCGAGCACGACAAGAAACGGCTCGCCATAAAGTGCTCGGGCGAGACCCACGAGTTGCCTCTGCCCTGCCGACAGGGCCGCTCCGCCCTCGCCGATGCGGGTCTGAAATCCCTGAGGGAGTTGCATTATCATTTTCTCGACGCCGGCTGCTCTTGCCGCCGCAAGGACGCCTTTTGGATCCGTCTTGCCTCGGAACCTCGAAATATTGTCTGCTACTGTGCCGTCAAACAACTCCACATCCTGCGGCATGTAGCCGATATGGGCGCCGAGCTGTTCCGAGTTCCATTGATCGAGAGAGGCGCCGTCCAATCTCACCGAGCCATGGAGCGGCTTCCACACCCCGACCAACGAACGGGCCAGCGTCGTCTTGCCGGAGCCGCTCGGGCCGACGACGGCCATTCCAGCACCCCTCGACAGGTGGAAGCTTACATTTACAACGGTCGGTCTTGTCAGGCCGGGCGGCGCGACTGTCAGTTGCTCGACGGCAAATCGTGTCTGTGGGCGAGGCAATTCCATCGGGTCGTCCTGACTGCCAAATGCAGCCATGACAGCTGCTAGCTCGCTATAGCTGCGCCGGGTCGATAGAAAGCCTCTCCAGTTTGCAATCGCCGCGTCAACCGGGGCCAAGGCCCGGCCGAGCAATATGGAAGATGCGATGATCACCCCAGGAGAAGCTTCACCGCCGATGACCAGGTAAGCACCGAGCCCCAGAACGCCGGATTGCAGACCCATGCGAAGCGCCTTCGAGAAGGAACTGGCGCCACCGACGACATCCGAGAGGCGTTCCTGCTGACCAAGATATGCGCGGCTGACGTCGCTCCAGCGTCGAGCCAGTCGACCAGAAAGCCCCATTGCATGAACGACCTCGGCGTTGCGCCGGGCGGAGTCGGCAAGCGCCCGTTGCGACGACAACTCCTCGGAGGCGCGCGCGGCCGGACCACGGCTAAAGACTTCCGCAACCGCCGTCAGGAGGACCACGGCGATCGCGCCGACGGTTGCCAACAAGCCTAGCAAAGGATGGAGCAAATAAATGATCACCAGATAAAAAGGAATCCACGGAGCGTCGAAGATGACCGTCGGTCCCGTTCCGGAAAGAAAGCCGCGCAGTCGGTCAAGATCGTGCAAAGGCTGCAGACGGCCTGCATCACGCCCTGCCTTGAGCGGCAAGGATAGGGAGATGGAGAACACCTTTTGCTGCAAATTCCTATAGAGACGGCTACCGATGCGGACCAGCACGCGAAGCCGCACGAAATCCAGGAGCCCGTGGACCGCATACAGGCCCAGCATGCCGATCGTGAACCCCACCAGGGTGGGAACGCTCTGCGACGGGAGAACGCGATCGTAGATCTGCAACATATAGACCGAACCGGTCAGAGCGAGAATGTTTATCACTGCCGAGAACAGCGCCACGCCAAGCAGCCCAGGCATGCAGGCGAGAATGGCGGAACGTAGCTCGGGAGAACCGGCCCCCGATGTTTTCATGACCAGCGGTCGTTCGCGCGACACTGCCGCGCCGTTACTTCCGTAAGTTGTGATGGCTCAAACCTTTCTTGATGCGCATAGCAGCCGCTATCCGTCGCCCCCCTTATTACGCTCTGCTTACATACGTCGACTTTGAGGAAAATGCAGCGGATTCGTGGCGCAGGACCAACAAAACGCGACCCGCAGCGTGCACAGGCTGGGGATAACTTCCCCAAAAAATGGCAATTCGCGCTAGTAACGCAGTCCAGAATCGAACACGCAAAAAGGGCTTATGTCCTTGCTTCCACACACTTTCAAAGACGCCGCGGTGGTTGGCACAAAATACCTGATGCGGAGCAACAACTTAGATCAATCAAACCTTTTATCGTTCTGTATTTTGTATTTGATTTCGTCGTGATTACACCAATCACCTGAGCAGACGTTGGGTTTAACCGAATCAACCAAATGATCTTTGGTTGACACTCCATTAC
Source organism: Mesorhizobium sp. M7A.F.Ca.US.011.01.1.1 (assembly GCF_003998295.1). Lineage (NCBI taxonomy): Bacteria > Pseudomonadati > Pseudomonadota > Alphaproteobacteria > Hyphomicrobiales > Phyllobacteriaceae > Mesorhizobium > Mesorhizobium sp. M7A.F.Ca.US.011.01.1.1. The sequence goes on along the minus strand of NZ_RZRT01000016.1, from coordinate 105,547 downwards.
GTACGATAGGGCCATGGGTGCGGCAGTGAAGTCCGGCATCCAGTCCCCCAGACTTCAGCGGCGGCAAGTGGACGACCGTCAGGACGGCGCGCAGCATGCGTCATTCAAACGGACGAGGACAGTGATCGAGCCTGACCGTATTCTGGGTTTAGCTCATGCGCAGGATGGCGACTGGATAAAAGGCTCGTTCACCTCGGGGCGCGCTGGCCGACGGGCTCGAACCCGCCTCGGCTGGCGGACGGCTGCCAATCTGCCCAAGAAGGCGGATCGCGCCTTCACCATCGTCGTTATCAGAGCGGAGGCTGCGGTAGTCGGTGCGTTATCCGCAAACAATGGAAGAGTAAATCGAGGCGACCGAAATGAGAATTGCGACTGCGCTTCGGTTCGCGATTTCCTATTTCAAAATGTCTTCGAAGGGTCGCCTAAGCCGATCGCATGGCGATATCGGGCTGAATTCGAAACGTAGTGGGGTGTTGCGTGGAAAAGAAGTATCGAAAATTAAGAAGAGCTGTCTGGGAAACTATATATAGGGTCAGCTTGATAACCCCGAATTTTTACGTTCTGAACTACCCCATAGCAGCCGCCGGATTCTTTAACGGAAACCACAGGTTCCCAAGACGGGTTTCCAGCCAATCTGCTACGATAAATGACTTTATCTTTGACAGAATGATACGGAATAGATGGGGTTATCTAGAGAAGATATGCGTTGATAAGCATTATGCTAAGTACATAGCTGGTGGAATCGCAGGTCTGAAAATCCCAAAGACGATTGCTGTATTCAAGATAAATAGAAATACAACGGCAGATGATATCCTACTTTGGATCGAGCCTTTCATCGGACGTCATTTCGTGATGAAGCCGACCCATTCCTCCGGAAAAGTTATGTTCCTCGACAAGCCGCTCAATAGGAAAACCATAGAGGAATTCTTAAATTTTTCTAAGAGATCGTACTTCAATGTTGGACGAGAGACGCAATATTATAAAATGGAAAAGAAGATAATTATCGAAGATAATATTTCTACCGGAGGAGAATTAAGTGATTACAAATTCTTCTGTGTTTGCGGTAAAGCAGTTTATCTTCAGGTCGACGTCGGTAGATTTGTTGATCATAAGAGAGCTGTCTTTTCTCTTCCGGATTTTAAGCAGATTGATGTCATGTACGGTTATGGCATACCAGGAAACGTAGAAAGGCCGGAAAATCTCGAAAAAATGATTGAGATTGCGGAGAGGATATCTAGAGATGTTGAGTTTGTCAGGGTTGATTTGTACAGCGTTAATGGCGACATATATTTTGGAGAGATGACTTTTTCTCCATGCGCTGGATCGGATTATATTTCAAACGAGAGTTGGGCCATAGATTTTTTAAATAGGGTCAAGGCAGAAAGTGTTCCTAAAGCAGCGATAGGTGGCCGCTTCACGCCGCAAGCAGCACGATCTTTCGACCGCCAAGTCGGCGGCTGAGCCGCAAGGGCTTAGACGAAAGCCTCGGTTCATGTGCCGAGGCCCCCCCATCGGCTTTCCTCTAATTGGGGATAACCCTGTCGGGAAAGGCGCATATTTCCCCAATCACGCGGCTCAACAATGAGCCGGATGAGAGGGGCTTATGTTGTTGTTGCGGCACCGTTTTAAAAGACTTCGGTTGCCCGAAGCGGGACATTTCCTGCTATGCAGCAATCCTGTCGGCGATCAAAGATTCTATCCAGCGTGTGTCGTATTTGATTTGGGCCTAATATGCGCCGTCAACTAAGCAGACATGGGGCATAACCGAATCAACCAAAGGATTTTTGGATGACACTCCACTACGCGTCCGGTGGATCAGCCGCCGAGATCGCAACCGCCGGATTCAATCTGGCTGATGTTCAATACGTTTCGCAAGTCAATGCTTTACCGGATGGCATGAAAGGCTTGGTTTATCTCGGTGAGCACGACGGAGTAACTTCGTCTTTCATCGATAAAGTCACTCCCTTCATAGGTAATCCGGATGTGTTCGGGTTTTACCTTAGCGACGAGCCTGATCCGACAGGCAAGTGGGGCAGCTACGCAACCGCTGCAAACCTAAAGGCGGAATCCGACTGGATCCATTCTCATTTTCCCGGCGCCAAGACCTTCATCACCATGATGAACTTGGGCACGGATGGCTCCCCGAGCTACATGAACCCGAACGACCCGGCCCACGCCGCTTACAATCCGGCGAATACGGGCATCGATTTCTACGGTATTGGCTATTACCCCATCAACAACACTTCGGCTCCAGACTACAGCCATATCGACAAGATGGTTGCGGCTGCCGGTGAAGCGGGCATCCCGATCGACAAGATCATCCCGCTTTATCAGGGGTTCGGCGGTGGCAACTGGGAAACCAGCGCTGGCGGCAAGTTTGTCATGCCCACCGCTGCCCAGGAGCAGGCCATGATTGATCGTTGGGCCGCACTGGTTCCGTCGCCGGCCTTCGACTATACCTATAAATGGGGAACGCAGAATGGCGACACCGCGCTTGAAAGCGCCTCGGAACTGAAAGCCTTTTTCCTTCAGCACAATCTCGAGGGCACCCATGCCCCGGTCTCGCCCCCGGTTAGTGATCCTGTCACGCCGCCGGTCAGTGATCCGGTCGGCACACCGACCACGCCTCCAACTCACGCCGGCGCCCCTGCTCCCGCCGCGCCGGCCCCGTCGGGCAGCGATCATGTCTTCCATGGCACGCGCGGCGCAGACGTCTTTCACGCAACCACGGGCAATGACAAATATCTTGTCAACAATGCTCATGACAAGGTGATGGAAGCGCCAAACGGGGGGTTCGACAAGGTCGCGGCCTCGGTGAGTTACGCTCTTACGGCGGGATCACATGTCGAGCAGCTCTCCACCGCCAATTCGGGTGGCAGGGCGTCCATCAACCTGACCGGCAACGAATTCGGTCAAGCCATCTATGGGAATGGCGGCGCCAACAAGATCAATGGTGGCGGTGGCGCCGACAAGATGACCGGCTATGGCGGCAATGACACCTACTCCGTCGACAATGCTCACGACAAGGTGGTGGAGCAGAAGGGCAGCGGCATCGATAAAGTCCTCGCCTCTGTGAGTTTCGCCCTATCGGCTGGCTCGCACATCGAACAACTCGCGACCAGCAAGGCGTCCAGCAAGGCCGCGATCGACCTGACGGGCAATGAGTTCGCTCAGACCGTCAAAGGCAACGCCGGCGCCAACAAGATCGACGGTGGTGGCGGAGCCGATAAGTTGACCGGGCACGGGGGCAGAGATGCCTTCGTGTTCAGTACCGCCCTTGGCGCTGGAAACGTTGACAGGATCACTGATTTCAACAAAGCCCAGGACAAGATTCACCTCGATCATTCCATCTTTGCCGGTCTCGATCAGGGGAGCCTTTCGTCGGATGCTTTCTTTGCCGGCAAAGCCGCGCATGACAGTTCCGATCACATTATCTACAACAGTTCGACGGGAGCTCTTTCTTTCGACAGCGACGGCGTCGGAGGCGCAAACCAGATCCATTTCGCGAGCCTCTCTCCGCATCTGTCGATTACCGCATCGTCTTTCCTGGTCACCTGAACCAGCCCAACGAAGAACTGCTTTAAGAAGTCGGCGAGGCCCCTGGGCCTCGCCGTCAGATATTCCGCTTGTGCGGAACAGGGGCTGACGTGCGGATTCGGTACTGAAAATCCGACGACGCAGGCCGAGGGCCGACTCATCGCGTGACGGCCCGGCGCAATCAAGTGTCAAAACTTTTGCCCATCGGCGAACCGCGGGGAGCTCAGGCACCACGCCGCCGCAATTGGACACTCGGAACCTTGGACAGCCAAGGTGATGCGGACCAGCCACTCGTACCGGCTCAGGCAAATGCCGCGCCCACGAGTCACATGAGCGCTCCGATAACCGCGAGGGAATCTCGCCTCGCTGGTCGCTGCCCTTCCAAACATCACGGGTGTCATTCAAACGGACGAGGACAGGCATCTGGTGTCCCCCTAGCGTGCACTCGGGCGGCATGCGCTCAGAGGTGGTGAAACCGGGCGATGGCAGCATCGAGAGCCGATCGGTTCCTCGACTTGACTGCCATGTGCGTGGGAGAGGCAGATGAACCCGCACCTGGTCTGCGTGGGAGGCGAGGATCACGCCTTGAGAGTTCCCTTCCTCATCGCGCTGCGAGAGAAAGGCTTTCGCGTTACGGCGGTCTCGAGCGGTTCTCCCGTACCGTTTCTGCGGCATGACATTTCGCATCACAGGTTCTCCTTCGATCGGTTTGCATCTGGCGGCGGGGAATGGCACGCTCTAGGAACGATGCGCCGATTGATGCGGGAGCTTCGGCCCGACATCATCCAGAGTTTCGACACCAAGCCTAATCTGTTGACGCCCCTTTCCATGCGGGGAACAATCCCGGTCATTCGCACCATCAACGGGCTGGGCTGGACGTTCTCATCGCTGGCGCCTCGCGCTTTGGCTCTGCGTCCGGTCTATTGCGCACTGCAATGGCTCGCGTCTTCGTGGACGGCAGCGACCGTTTTCCAAAATCGCGATGACCAACTGTTCTTCGAGCGCTTTCGGCTGATCGGTCGCGGGAGCGCACGACTGATACGCAGTTCCGGAATCGATGTCGATGCGTTCGCAACGCTGCGTCATCTCGGGTCCTCGGCAACGAAAATGCGTAGGGAACTCGGTCTCCAGTCCGCCGAAGTGGTGATCTTTGTCGGCCGCTTGACCCGTCAGAAGGGTGTGGGAACCCTCCTCAAGGCGGTTCCTCGCATCGTGGCCGAAAGACCCGCAGCACGGTTTGTGCTTGTCGGTCCGCGAGAATCCGAAGGCTCATTCGCAATCGACAAGTCCGAGATCGACCGGCACGCACCTCATGTGCTGGCCTTGGGTCCACGACGCGATGTCGCTGATCTCCTTGGCATGGCCGATGTATTCGCCTTTCCCACCCAGTATCGCGAAGGAGTACCGCGTGTGTTGCTGGAGGCAGGGCTTGCGGGACTGCCAATCGTGGCTTCCAGGATGCCAGGCTGCAGAGACGTCGTCGAAGACGGGTGGAATGGCTACCTGGTTGCACCGCATGATGCCGATGCCCTTGCCTCGCGAACAATAGACTTGCTGTCCGACCGCGCGGCGGCCAAGGCAATGGGCGCCCGTTCCGCTGAACTTGTGCGGGAGCGATTTGCCCTGCCGTTGGTGGTCGATCAGTACTGCGACCTGTACGAAAACACACTCCGCGCGGGGCTTCCGCGACCGCTCCCTGCTGTCGCACTTGAGGGCAGCCTCGCAGATCACCGGGGCGGAGCACGTCAATGATCCGGGACGCCTTGCTCGCCCTGGGAGTTGCGATGTCCTATGCGACGCAACTCGGCGTTCCAGGATTGCCGCTCGGCTATGGCGAATTGTTCATCGCGATCTGGATCGTTCTGGCGATTGGACGAATATTCGCCGGGGGTCGTCTCCAGGTCACACCCGCTTTTGTCCAACTGGCGAGCTTCTGGCTGATCTTATCGCTGGCTTTGGGAATCGGCACGATCGTCGGCTACCTGACCACCGTCCTTTACCTGACCGGGCTGGTACATGACGTGATGGCCTACATGCTGCTGGCCGGCTTCACATGCCTGGCGGCCGCGGAGCCCGACGCCGATCGTCACCTTCGCCGCAGTGCATGGTGGGTGATCGCCATCGCCAATGGGAGCTTCGTGATTCAGCTGGGATTGGCATTTGGGGTAGCCCACCAGTCCGGCGTCGACCCCTGGTTCTGGGACAGGTTCCGTGGCTGGTCCGAGAACCCGAACCAACTTGCGCTCTATTGCGCGCTTTTTGGCCCCCTGGCTTTGCACCTTGCCACGACCACCCGCAACCCATGGCGCCGTTTGCTCGCACTCTCCAGCCTGATCCTGACCTTTTATGTCGGCCGGCTGACGAAGAGCGACACCTATCTCTACACCAGTATCCTGAGCTGCCTCGTCTTTCTCGGATTGCGGCTTCGTGCATGGATCGAAACGAGCGGTCGCGCCAGCCTGTCTCGCCTGGCAGCAATTGTGCTGTTGTCGGGTTCCTTGCCTCTAGCGCTGGCGATGACGCCGTACGCGCTCACCGAAGAGGCCAGCGTCGCCCATTTTGCCAAGAGCCTTACCAAGGACCAGGGTGGGGAAGCGACACTCGAAACGTTCGAACTCCGGCTCTATCTGTGGGAGGAGGCCGTGGAAAAAGGGTTGAAATCCGGGTCCCTGGGACTGGGCCCTGGGCCCCACCTCGAGCGCCCGCCCGTCGCCGACCGTCAATTTCTGCAGCGACCCTTCGAGGCCCATAATACCGTTCTCGACCTTTACCTGCAGGGCGGATTGCTTGCTGTGATGGCATTGGTCTGGATCGTGGGAGCCGCAATGTCGCTTGCCTGGCGAGCGGGATTCGACGCGTTGCTGGTGCTCTGTGCGTCGACGATAATCTTCAGCATGCCTCACCTGATCATCCGCCATCCGATCGTGTGGTTTTCGCTGGCTTTCTGCCTCGTAGCCGGAAATCCGACCGCACTTCGGCGCCAGCTTGCTGAACCGAGGGTGTCCTAATGTGCGGGATCGCGGGAATTCTATTGGCTTCCGATGCCCCAGACATAAAGCCGCTCCAGGCGATCGGGCGGATGACCGCGTCGCTGCGTCACCGGGGTCCGGATGGAGAAGGGCTCTGGGCGGATCGCGAAGCTGGAATCGCACTGGGCCACAGGCGATTGGCAATTGTCGACCTGTCAGCCGCCGGGCACCAGCCGATGCATTCCGCCAGCGGCCGGTACGTGATCACCTTCAACGGTGAGATATACAATTTTCGCGATCTGCGTTGCGAACTCGAGGGTGCGGGCCAAACCTTTCAAGGTGCCAGCGACACTGAAGTGATGCTCAGCGCAATCGAGCATTGGGGGCTTGAGACCTCCCTTAAACGCTTTGCCGGAATGTTCGTGTTCGCGTTGTGGGATCTGAAGACAAGAAGCCTTTATCTGGCCCGCGACAGGATGGGTAAAAAGCCCCTCTATGTTGCTTCGACCCGAGACGCATTGGTTTTCGCCTCTGAGCTGAAGGCGATCAACTGCTTTCCGGGCTTTTCTCCCGACCTTGATCTTGATGCCGCGGCGGCAATGCTTTCAACGGGATGGGTGCCGGACCACCGCTGTATCTGGCGAAGCGTGTTCAAACTGCCGCCCGGTTCTGTCCTTTCCGTCACCGCGGCGAATTTTGCCGAAGACCGCAGCGCGGACCGTCTTTCCCAACGCGTTCACCGCTGGTGGTCACTGGCTGACGTTGCTGCCGATGGGCGACGGAACCCCGCCACCGGCACCGACGAAGATCTGGTTGACGAACTGGACAACCGGCTTCGGCTGGCCGTGCGGGAACGCATGATCGCCGACGTCCCTCTAGGCGGCTTCCTGTCGGGCGGGATCGACAGCTCAGCCGTGATCGCCTTGATGCAGGCTCAATCCTGCAAGCCGGTTCGCAGTTTCACGATCTCGTTCGCAGAGGGCGGTTTTGATGAAGCTCCATACGCAGCGGCCGTTGCCCGTCATCTGGGTACCGACCACTCCGAACTTCACCTCTCGCCCAGCGCTGCACGTGACGTCATTCCCGAGTTGCCGCAGGTCTGGGATGAACCCTTCGCCGATGAATCGCAGATACCGACCTTGCTCGTTGCCAGGCTCGCTCGTCAGCACGTCACCGTAGCGCTGTCGGGCGACGGCGGTGACGAATGCTTCGCAGGATACGGCCGCCACTTCATGGCGGAGCGGCTGAAACGACACCTGCGCCTGCCCCGACAACTGCGCCGAACCTTGGCGGCGGGGGCAGGTTTTTTCGCACGCGCAGGACGTGACGATGTCGTTGGCAAACTGCCGCTCTCTGCGAGCGCGAGGCATTTTATCCGGAGCGACCGACTGGAACGTCTCGCCCGGCTGCTCACGGCATCGAATGAAGACGAATTGTTTCAGCGGCTGGCGCGGCCACAGGCTGAAAACCTGGGACGTCAGCGGCCGACCGAACCAATCCACGGCTACGGCGGTCCGCCGCTTGACGACCTGCTCTCCCGTCTTCTGTGCGATGACATGGCGGGATACTTGCCTGGCGATATCTTGGTGAAGCTGGACCGTGCCACCATGGCCAACAGCCTCGAGGGCCGGTGTCCTCTGCTTGACCACCGCGTTGTCGAATTCTCCTGGCGGCTGCCATCCAACATGAAAGTTCGTGATGGCGCCGGCAAATGGATCCTTCGTCAACTGCTACGCCGCTATCTCCCGCAGCATCTGATCGAGCGTCCGAAACAGGGCTTCGATGTCCCTATCGCTGCATGGCTGCGGGGTCCGCTGCGCAACTGGGCCACCGATCTTCTCGCCGACATGCGAACCGAAAGCAGTGACGTATTGGACGCTGCGAAGATCGACGCCTGCTGGCGCGATCACATTGATGGCCAAAACCGGTCGCGCGAATTGTGGTCGGCGTTGATGTTCCAGGCCTGGCGGAGCAACGCCAACCGGCAAGCACAGCAAACCGGCCCAATTCATGAACCCGATCTGGCAGGAGTATAATATGGTAGGTTCCGCAATCAGCCCGATCCAGCTGCCACGAGTCAATCAACCACCAGCACCGGTTCTCGAAGGCAGAGTGCACGTGCGGTCATTGCGCGAATATGTCGAGCCGCCCACCGCGTCGCGCCAACTCTTCGTCATCCTGGCAAGGCGAAAATGGTCTATTGTTGGCTTCGCTGTGTTGGGCGGCCTGCTGGCGGGGTTGCTGGGAAGCCTTCGACCGGTTCTCTACGAGGCAACTACCCAGCTTATCATCGACGCCCCATCGCGCGGTTCACTGCCCGTCGGCGCCCCGTCTTCGCAGGACCTCGTTGATTCAAGCATAGATGACCACATCACGATGCTATCGTCGCAAGATCACCTGCGCCGCGTCATGGCGGCACTGCGCAAGACAGGTGCGGCGGACACCGGACAGGACAATTCCGCCACCAAGGATTCCCGGCTTGAGCCGTCTGCCATCCCTCCCCCGAGGACACGCTCACTTGCCGGTGGTCTACTGGACCGGCTGTGGCCAGGAGCGGACAAAACAATCAACGATTCACAAGCCGAGGATGCCTCCGAGTTGAGAGCTTTGCGGCGAGGAATGCGGGTCGGGCAGGAACTGCGATCGAGAGTAATCTCCGTCGCTTTCGCCGATGACAGTCCCGCGCGGGCGGCGCTCGTGGCCAACACATTCGCTCAGGTCTATGTCGACAATCTAATAAGGAGAAGGCAGGCGTCCGACCAGCAAGAACTCGATGCGATCACCACCAGCCTGCCAAGGCTGCAAAACGATCTGCAGGCAGCGGCCGACCGCCTTGAGAAATATCGGCTGAGCCACGGAGCCATCGACCAAGGCTCGGCGGACAATGCAGCCAGGGAACGGGCCGACCTCAGCCAGCAATTGTCGATGTCAAACGCGGATCTCGCCGCTATGGAAACTCGGCTGCGACATGTTCAGGAGCTTCGAGAGCAGGGAGCTTCTTTCGCCTCCGTGGCCGAAGCTATTGGCGGGCCTGAACTTGCCGACCTTGCGGCTCGACAGGCTCGCGCGCCTGCGGACCCGGAACTCAGAAACGCTACTGAAAGCAAGGTCGAACAAGGCATAGACAAGATTGCTGCGGACGCGAACATTTTCCGTGCCCAGATCGCCACTCTTGAAAGCCGGAAGGCCATTTTGGATGCGGTCATGGCCGACACCGCCAGCCGGCTTTCCGGGTTGCGGGCTCTCGAGCCGCAGGTCAGTTTGCTGACCCAGCGATACAACGAACTTCTTGGCCGGCAACAGGATTTGACGCGGCGTATCGGAGTTCCTTCGGCTGGAATTTCCATCCTATCGGCGGCGTGGCCGCCGACCATCCCGCAGACCTTGCCTGCCATCTTCCTTGTCCCGCCAGGGATGATTGTGTTCGCTATTCTGGGGGCGATTTTCGTCACGATGCGCAATCACTTCGATCGGACTTTCCGCGGCGAGGCCGAGGCGGAAGCGATCCTCAAGGTTCCATGCATGGGGCAGATTCCCGAAGCCGGCAGGGTGCATGCCAAACGACTGCGAACCCTTGTCCTGGGCGAGCGCAGCTCCGCCTATAGCCGCGCCGTGACGTCGTTGCTAATTGCTGCGGCGCCCAATGCGCTGAGGGCTCGTTCGTCGTACACGGCGCTTGTCACCTCCAGCGTCCCGGAGGATGGGGGGACCGAGCTCGCATGGAGTTTAGCGCTGGCCGGCACGCGGATGGGCGGTCGAGTCCTCTTGATCGATCTTGAACGCAAGGGCGTTCAACTCACGCTCGAGTTCCTGCATCAGTTCAGCGAGCGCAAGAGCCGCCATTCCTTCGCTGACTATGTCTGCAATCGCAGCAACCTGGAAAATGCCGTGGCCAGTCTGCATGAAATCGGCATCGACGTGATGACCGCTGCTCCGTCGGACGATCTGCTGGCGGTGTTGTCCTGCGAGGATGGGGGCAAAGTGATGGCGGATCTGCACTTGACCTACCGCATCGTCATCATAAACCTGCCGTCGGCGCTCGGGCGGCCGGAAGCCAAATTTCTGGCTGGATGGGCTGATGCGGTGCTTTTCGCCGTCCGGTGGAGGAAAACGCCACGCACTCTCGCTCGCGGGGTGCTGGAACTCCTTCAGGGCAGCGGTTCTCTGGCGATACCTGTCGGCAGCGTCCTCACGCAAGTGAACTTGAAAAAACATGCCGGATATCGGCTCGAGGATAGCGCCGATCTCTTGCGCGAGCAAATAGCATGATCAAGCACAGGCTCGTCCTTGGGCTGCGGACGATCCGGGGCGGTTCATCCAGGGAGCGGCCAGGACGATTCACGGTGCAGCCTGTCCGCAGAGCGCGTCATTCAGGTGAATGATGGCAAGGTCCGGTGTGCATCGTAGGCTGCGGCAATCCCCGATATGTCTCCCTCGGAAGCGCGAACCGATGGCACTAAGCGACCTTCTGAGACCCAAGATGGTTCCCGCGGCCGAGACAGCCATCATCGCTGTTCGGCCGAGCACGATCGGTTCGATCATTCGTGCAGCTGGTGAAGTGTCGGCGATGGCAATTGCCGGCCAACTCACTCTTCTTGCTGCAATTCCGGTTTTGGCGCGGCTCTATTCGCCTGCGGATTTCGGCATCTTTACGATTTATCTGTCGATCGTGAACATCCTCGCCGGGGTCGCAGCATTGCGCTTCGAGGCGTCACTCTATGGGGTGAAGGGGAGCGCGCAGGCCTATGTGACGGTCAAGCTTATCCTTTTGGCTGTCTTCGTGACGACCGTTCTGGCCTTTTCGGCCGGACAGATGCTGTCGAACCTTGCTCCCAATCGCCTCGGCTCGCTCGCCTGGCTCATTCCGATCGGAATGGGAGGCGCAGGTCTGGTCGAGGCCATGAACTGCTGGAGCCTGCGTGCCGGCCTTTTGCGTGACTTTGCCCTTGGGCGGCTGATCCTGCCGGCGAGCATGGCTGCACTGCAATTGGCTTTCGGCTTCGCCAACCTCGGCGGTGAAGCGATGATCCATGCCCATATTCTGAGCCAGTTCGTCTTTATCGGGTATATCGGTTATCGGGTGACGAGCTGGGAGGATATGCGCGGCATCGCACGGGCACCTTGGCGTGCGGTGTTCGAAAAGGCTCGGCGGGAATACAAATTTCCTCTGTTCGATATTCCCGCAACACTCGCGAGCATAGCGATCAACAATCTTCCGGCAGTTCTTGTCGGTGGGCTGTTCGGCACCGCATTTGCCGGATATTTGGGCGTAGCAACGCGCCTGGTTACCGGTCCAGTGACGCTGATCGCTTCACCGCTCAGCAATGTTTTTGTCGCCGAAGCAAACCAGAACAACAATCGTGGACACCTGCTTGGTGTGGCACGCGGGCTTCTCCTGCTGGCCGCCGGCTTTACCGCCGTGCCGATATTGCTGCTTGGACTCGCTGCGCCCTATGTGGTCGTTCCGCTCCTGGGCGAGCCTTGGATGCCCACTGCGGAAATCATGACCGCACTGGCGCTGATGGGCGCGGCACAAGCGTTGTCGACTCCGCTTAGCGATGTTCCCGCTCTGTTACGTCGGCAAGGAACAAGACTGGTCATCGACCTCGCACGAGCGGTTCTCGTGTTTGGCCCGCTGCTCGCCGGCGCCCAGGCGGGCTGGCAGCCAGTCACCGTCATCTATTTCATGGCCGCCGGCGGCGCGTCGGGTTTCGCTCTGAAATTGGCAGCATCGCTGTATCTGCTGACTCACGACCCTCAACCAGCAGGCGCTGCAACGTGCATCCAACATGAATGTCTCGAGGAAAAAACACCATGAATTCGTCGTCGGTTGACAACCTTCAAACGGCAGTTGCGGTCACCCAGCATGACCGTGCCGATGTCTCATGGTCACGCCCTTTTATCTCGGTCGGGATACCAACCTTTCGCCGACCGGATACGATCCGCAGGGCGATCGACAGCGTCTTGGGCCAGGATTACTCCGATTGGGAGTTGGTCGTGAGCGACGACGAGGGACCGGAGGGCGAGACCTGGGCTATCGTGACCGACTATGCACGAAGCGAACCTCGCATCCGCATCATCGAAAACAGCCGAGGTCGCGGTCAGGTAGAGAACACCAATAACGCTATGCTGTCTTGCTCCGGGCGATGGATCAAGTTGCTGCATGACGATGACTGGCTTGCGCCAGGTGCACTCAGGACATTCGCCGAAGTTGCCAAACAGTACCCCTCAGTCGCCTTCATGACGTCAGCCGCAAACATAATCGAGGACAAGCGAGTGCGATTTCGCCAAGTCCCCAAGGAGCAGGAACCGATCTCGCTTTATTCCAGCCAGCAGTGCCTGATGGACCTCTATCTGGTGCGCGCGACACGCTGCCTGGGGATTATTCCATCCACATTGTTGATCAACAGCGACGTCATTCGTGCCGGCTGCTTGATGCGCACGCACAAAGAGATTCCGGCCGGAGTGGATCAACTGTTCTTCGTGGATCTAGCCAGCCATGGGGACATGGTGGCGATAAGCGATCCGCTTACCTTTTACGATGCAACGAACCATCCAAGCATTACAACGTCAAAGAGTTTCCGCGAGGTCGACGAAGTGACCCTCGCCGTCAAACAGCTTAACTGGAATCTCATCAAGGACCGCAACCATCTCCCGCCTCCCGAGACATTGCTGCGGGCATTGCGGGTTGCTCGTATTCCCATGAGGTTCCACCAGCAGTCCTGGTTGACCACGTTCCTGGATGGGATTCAGATCTTCCGACCTTCCGTCATGAAGGTGGCGGGCTGGCACGTGCTTAACCACGTGTTTGCAATCCGCCCAAGATTGGGCCGGGTGCGCACACGACGGCGGTAGGGTGAGGCTGGCGGACAAGCGCGCCGGCAACAGATTGCGCGCGCACAAGCCTGTGCGCGCGCATGGTACGGCCGTTACCTCACGGCAAGACGCATATGCGCCCAAGAAGAGCTACCAGTTCCGCCTGGCGCCGTGTATCGGTCTTGGCGAACAGCGACGCCAGCTGCGACCTTATCGTGGTCCGGCTCAAGCGCCGCTTGCGGGCTATTTCCAAAGGGGCATCCCCCTGCGCCAAGCGCAGCGCAAGCTGCGTTTCGGCACTCGTCAGGCCAAACATTCTTTGCAGCGTCTGGGGATTTGGCCCGGACCTGTTTTCACGATCCAGCAGCGCCACGATACTTGTCGCGTCAGGCGTTGCTATGCCCTTCTCGTTCAATATCAGAGGCCTGTCGCCCATGCCGCGGATCACCACCCATGAAAGCGTGCCAGGAAGAAAATTGCCCGGCACGTTTGCGATCAGCCGTCTCAGAGCAACAGACACTTTGCCGGCCGTATCAGCTGCCTCGCCCTCGCGCTCCAGGGTGTTTTGAGCAGCTGAATTCCACTCCATGACCTTCCTGTCGCTGTTCAGGATCAGATAGCCACAACCGATGCGATCAAGCATTCTCACAACAGATGCAAGGCTGCTCTGCCGTGATTCGACAGCCACGCCGTCGAACCTTTGTGGTGCTTGATGCCAGGCGGAACTATGGCCACCCTGCGTTCTCAAGGCGGAAACGGGCTTTCCCCCGAAACTTCCATATTGGCGACCAAGAACTCCATCATCCTGCCTACCAACCAATGCCATTTTCTTACCTCCCGCAAAACGGCAACGCCTCCCAGTCAAAAGGAGGTGCCTTAAACATGTCAGTCAGGTCGCTTGGAGAGTTGCGGTCCGATCCGCCCCCGACATCGGACAAAATGCGCGCTACAATCCCGGGGAACAATCCTGCGGTCGGACTAGTCTGTACGCTTTTCGGTCTAATCTCGACGGACTAGTCAGAAGGTTATAGTCTGGCATATGCGTTTGCATTCGCTCAGTTTGCATCCGAACAGCTCAGGCAAGTTGCTAACCCACCTTGCCTCGATGTCGCTTCTGATCGCGACACTTGCGGTCGAGACAGCGCTGCCCGCCTCCATGGCATACGACGTCGGTTTTTTTGAGTTTATTCCCACCATTATTGCCATCTCATATCTCGAAGATCGCCTGATCGCCCTTGCGGCAACGTTTGTGATGGTGGCCGTCGGCTTGTTGGCGCGGGATATCCTGCACAATCCAATCGACGTGGACGTTTGGATTCGGGCCATTCTGCTGCTGGTTGCAGGGGGGATGATCGCCCTGACTTTCCACCGGCAGAGGCAAGACTACCGCACCCTTTTGCAGGTTGCCGAGGATAGACTCGTGGCCTTGGAGGCAACCGAAAACAGTTATCGCTGGGCATTCGAACGTGCCGCCATTGGCTTTGCCAACATGAGCGAGAACGGAGAGTTGCAACGGTCCAACAAACGTCTTTGTGAGATGACAGGGTATGCCGAGGAGGAGCTTTCTAGTTTGCCAGTCAGGACACTCATCCATCCTGAGGACAACCACACTTTGGCGGAAGCGTTGACTCGCCTCAAAGACACGACTTCGTTCGGCTCGGAGATCCGTCTCCTGAGAAAGGACGGCACGGTTTTGTGGACAAGATTGGCACTGTCTTTAGCCGTGCCAGCCGATGCTCTCCCTCAAAGCATCTTTGTAATGGTGGACGACATATCGGGAGAGCGAACCGCCCGCGAGGCACTCCGGGCTCAGAAGGAATGGTTGGACCTGGCGCTATCGTCCAGCCGGTTGGGAACATGGCGCATAGATTTCGAGAGCGGGTTCGTGAACGGCTCAGCCGCGTTCTGGGAAATGATGGGACTGGCACCCGCGCCGAGCCGTCCATTGCAGGAATTGGCCGCGGTCGTTCACCCGGCCGATTTGCCTAATCTGACGGCCCCGCGAGAGCTTGCATCAGGCGCCAACTATGACGCGGAGATCCGCATCAGGCGAGCTGGCGGGCATATCCGCTGGATTGCTCTTCGGGGACGGGACGAATTGCGCGATGGTCGTGCACAGCGAATAGGGGTCGCCGCGGATCTCACCGATCGGCGCATAACCATTCTGCTGCGGGCTGCGGCGAAGAAGCGAGAACGGGCCATGCTTGAACAGCGCCATAGGCTCAACAATCTGTTTCCGGTGATCACGGCGCTTGTGAATATGGTTGGTGCCCCCGACAACGATATCGCCCGCTATAAGCAGACACTGATCGAAAAAATCGGCGCACTCCAGGCGACGCATCTGCTTCTTTCACGCGATGGCAGCCTGTCGGCTTCCCTGCGCGATCTCATCGTTCAGGAATTGCAGCCCTATATGGGTACGCACAACATTTCGTTCAGTGGACCAGAGGTTAAAATGGCTGAGGGTTCGGCTGAGAGCTTCGCAATGATCGTTCACGAGCTTACGACCAATTCCGTGAAGCATGGGGCTCTCGGCACTCCGGCAGGCCGCATCGAGGTCGTGTGGCAATTCGCAGCCCAGGAGCCCGGCGCCGACATAGTGTTTGAATGGTCGGAATCGGGAGAGCGCCGGGTCTCCACCTCGGCTCGGCGCGGTTTTGGGTCGTTGATCATTGGAGTCGACGGTGAGCCTATCGTGGGCCACTCTTCCAAGCTTGAGATGCTGGATCACGGACTGAAATATTCGGTCCGGCTGCCGCCAAAAGCAATCGGCGCTAGTTGATGTCTCTGGCGGCCCATGTCTTCAGCAACACCGCGGCTTCCGTCCGATTTCGTGCTCCAAGTTCGCGCAGGACGGCGGCAGCATGAATCTTCGTCGTCGCTTCTGCAATTTCAAGAGAGCGGGCAATCTCTTTGTTCGAGTAACCTTCGGCCATCAATCTGAGGACTTCCTTCTGTCTAGACGTAAGCCTGCCCAGATTGTTGGCGCTGATGGTTCTGTGGGGCATTTGCGTGGGAGCCCCGGATGGAAGGCGTACCGGCTCCTTCGACCTTTGTGAAAGAAGTGCCGGGACGTAAATACGGCCGGCCAGGATTTCGTTCACCGCCAGGACCACCTCCTCGTCCGTTTGGGACTTTACGATATAGCCATGAAGTCCAATCGAAAGGGCAGTCAGAATCTCGGCGCGTGAATCGGTCCCCGAGACAATTGCAAACCGTGTGTCGGGATGAGCCGGTAAGACGTCGCGAAGATCATCCTGACCGGACAGTCCCGGCATGTTCAGGTCGAGGATGGCGAGATCAACGGGCGCCTGATCTTCAAGCAGGCTTATGACGGTATCAAAACACGCCGCTTCGAATATTTCCAAGTCTGGAATGCCGGCCATCAATGCCAGCCGCAGCCCACGACGATACAAGCCGTGATCATCGGCGATGATAATACGATACATGAACCACCCACCTTTGGCAGCCCGCATGTGTCCCTAGCTGCCGAAACCTCCCTTTGGATGGACTGTACGGTGACCCAACATAGATCAGCCGCCCGCTGATCCCCCGTATGTCGACGCTCGCGCCGCCCATCTGCACATTTCAACCTGCTAATGTAGCTTACAATCGCACACATTTCAGGCCAGATAGCAAAGTGTTTTTTTCGTACGAACGGTAGCGATGCCCTTCCGAGAAGGTCGTTACCGGCGCGGACATGCGCACAGTGGTTGCCAATCGAGCGGCTACAGCTCCCGGCTCTGATTGATCGCCCTGCCGCGCCCATGCCCTGCCAGCTGGAATATTGAAATCAAAACGCCGGGAAAGTGCCATTCAAATGCACGACGACGCCTTCTCGGGCGCCACTTACCATCGCTGCACTCCGGAGAGGCGAAACCAACACTGGCGTACCTTCCGGCCGGTGGGGCTGGACCCATCACACCGCGACAGTCGTATCAATAGGAGGACGAGATGAAAGCGGTCATTCAGTGCGGTGGAATGGGAACACGCCTTCGGCCGTTCACATCCATTTTGCCCAAGCCTCTCATGCCGATCGGTGCTCGACCGGTTCTTGAATTGCTTTTGAAGTGGCTGCGACGGAACGGCATTCAGGAAGTCTACGTCACGACCGGCTATCTGGGGCATTTGATCCGCACCGTATGCGGAGACGGATCACAGTGGAATCTAAGGATACGCTATACCCAGGAGCTGGAACCTCTCGGCACTATCGGCCCGCTCTCCCTGATCAGGGAGGAACTGGACGAACCGTTCATTGTTCTCAATGGGGACGTACTTACCGATCTCAGTCTCAGCCGGTTTGTGGCGTCACACCGCACTCACACCGATCCAGTCACCATAGCCACTGCTTCCCGCGTCATCAAGATGGACTTCGGCGTAATCGACGAGATCGACAATACTGTGAAAGTATTTCGTGAAAAGCCGACTCTATCTCATCTCGTAAGTATGGGAATATATTGCATGAATCCAGATGTTTTCCGCTTTATACCTGACGGCATCGCCTTCGGATTCGACGACCTCATGCTGCAGATGATGCAAAACGGCACGAATGTGCACGTCTACAAACATGACGGGCTTTGGCTGGATATCGGACGCGTTGAAGATTTCCAAAACGCACAAACCATTGCCTGGGAAGAGCAGTCCGCATCGATCGAGGTCTCGGCAGCGGCCGCTTGAGGGCTGAACGCTCGACCGCGCCAACATGAGGAGGTCGTAATGCTCTTGGTCAGCGCTCCTATTCTTGGCTTTCCGGAAAAGGCGGCCCTGGCCAAAGTTGTCGACAGTGGGTGGCTGACGATGGGGGACCAGGTACGAGCCTTTGAAGAGGCCTTCGCGGCCGTTCATGATGCGGTCGATTGCGTTGCCGTCAGCTCTTGCACCGCCGCCCTGCATCTCATTCTCCATGCACTTGGGATTGGGCCTGGAGACGAAGTGCTGGTTCCCTCGCTGACCTTCGTGGCGACCGCGAATGCAGTGCTCTACGTAGGAGCAACACCGGTATTCGTCGACATAGAGTCGGCCGAAGTGCCACTGATGTCTCTAAGCGACGCGGAAGCCAAGTGCACTGGACGCACCAAGGCTGTCATTCTCGTCCACTTTGCCGGCTACCTCGCCGACCGGGAAGAATGGCAGAGATTTGCCCGTGTGCGAGGACTGCATATCGTCGAAGATGCCGCGCATGCTCCCGGCCTTAAGGAGGTGGGGAGTTACGGTGCGGCCGCGGCCTTTAGCTTCTACGGCAACAAGAACATGACCACCGCGGAAGGTGGGGCCGTTATCGCCCGGGATGCACAGCTCCGTGAAGCGATCCGCCAGGCTCGCGGACATGGGATGACCAGTGGCACCCATCAGCGGCTGAACAGCCGCACGCCGCAATACGATGTGACGATGCTCGGTTTCAATTATCGCATGGATGAATTGCGCGCCGCTATTGGCTTGGTCCAGCTTCAGAACCTGCAGGAATGGAATGAAATCCGGCGCATATTGGTCGTCCTCTATCGACGTCTGATCGCAGACTATTGCTCAGCCGTAACAGTCCCGTTCGGCAAACCGCGGACCTCGGCCTACCACATCATGCCTGTCCTCCTGCCGCATGACGTCGACCGGCAAACGGTGATCGACCATCTGCGAACGAAGGGGATACAGACCACAATCCACTATACGCCCGTGCACCAGATGACGCTTTATCGCCAAATGTTCACTGAAATCCATCTGCCGAAGACCGAGGACTTCGCGCAGCGGGAATTGACGATTCCACTACACCCGCAAATTACGGCAAGTGCGATCGAGTCGGTGGTTGTTGCACTAGCCACCGCGATTGAAAGCAGCGGGCGTGCGGGAGCCGCGGCATGAACGCACTCGACGTGACGATGCATCGGCCCGCCGTAGCTGGAACCAGCCACGGAATTGCCAGACGCGCGATGGACATCATCCTCGCTGCAGCAGCGGGAATGGTACTCGCTCCACTGATGCTCCTGATTGCCGTTGCACTCTTTGTCGAAGGTGGTTGGCCGGTGTTTTTCGTACAGACGCGCCTGGGTGCCGGCGCAAAACCGTTTCGCATGTACAAGTTCCGCAAATTCAAGACAACAGCCGATCCTTTCGGCCTTGCGCTGACCATGAACGATGACAGCCGCATGACGCGGGTAGGCCGTTTTCTCGCGGCAACGAAACTTGATGAGCTGCCCCAACTGTGGAACGTTTTCACGGGGGACATGGCAATTGTCGGGCCGCGGCCGGAAAGCCTTGCCTTCGCCGATTGTTTCCGCGGCGGCAATGAAGCTGTCCTACAGTGGAAGCCTGGCCTGCTCGGCCCAACCCAGGTTCTCTTCCGTCACGAAGCCTGTTTTTACCCGCCCTCCCTTGATCCGCTCCTGTTTTATCGAGAGGTCCTGTTCCCGGCCAAGGCAACGATCGACCTCGCCTACTATCCGCGGCGCACGATTGCATCGGACCTCGTCTGGATAATGCGGGGCTTCAGGGCGGTTTTCGGCGTGTCCCTGCCTCCCGCGGCAAGTGGGTAGAGTTGGCAAGTGAGGAGAGTTTGGCATGAATGGATTGTTGTTCGTTCGCCAGTTTGACGGCTCACATGATCGAAGGAGTGCACGGTCGTGAACTATCACGGCAGGAAGGTCCTGGTCACGGGTGCGGATGGATTTATCGGATCCCACCTCACGGAAGGGCTGGTGCGCGAAGGTGCCGATGTCACGGCACTGGCCCTCTACAACTCGTTCGACAGCCATGGCTGGCTGGATGATTTGCCCGACCACGTTCGAAGCCAGTTGCAGTGCATTCGTGGGGACGTTCGTGACAGCGCCTTCATCAACCGGATCGTGCGCGGCCAGGCGGTGGTGTTTCATCTGGCTGCGCTGATTGCGATTCCCTATTCCTATGCGGCTGCCCAATCCTATGTGGAAACCAATGTTCTGGGCACCGTGAATGTCCTCGAAGCGGCACGCCACTGGGAAACCGAGCGCATTGTGCATACGTCCACGAGTGAGGTTTATGGCACCGCTCTGACCATGCCGATCCACGAATCCCACCCGTTGCAGGGACAGTCCCCCTACTCTGCATCCAAGATCGGGGCGGACATGATGGCGGCGTCCTATGCCAGGTCCTTCGATGTGCCGGTGGTCATCCTGCGACCCTTCAATACATACGGGCCGCGCCAGAGTGAGCGGGCCATCGTGCCGACCATCATAAGGCAGGCTCTGGACGAGAACTGTCCGGCGATCATGGTCGGCGATACCAGCCCTATCCGCGACCTTACCTTTGTGGAAGACACTGCGGCGGCATTTGTGGCGGCAGGGGCGGCCGAGCTTGAATTTGGCCATGCTTACAATGCCGGCAGCCAGCGCGCCGCCAGTGTCTCGGACGTTTTGGAGTTGGTGCTCGAGTTGAGTGGCACCAGGAAACCGGTCCGCCGCGATGAAAGCCGGATGCGGCCGCAGAACTCCGAGGTTCGCGCGTTGCTCGCCGATTCCTCGAACCTTGAAAGTAAAGTCGGATGGCGGGCACGTACGAGCCTGCGTGATGGTCTGGAAAGGACCATCGAGTGGTGGCGCTCGCGCCTCAGCGAAGGCCGCGTCCGGCGCGAAATGGGCTATATGACATGACCTTTCCGCGGCTCATACCAGCCATGCTGTTGATGGCCGCTCTGCTGGCACTGCACACAGCCGGAAACCGGCCGAGCGGTGCGGCAGGCACGGAGCCGTCAATGGATCTGCCCGCTTACCTGAAACCTGTCACTGATCCGGCGACGGGGATCAGCTTCACTCGGATTACCCGGCCCGGAGCTCTTGGCAGCGGAATTGTCTGCGGCAAGATATATTGCAGTCATCGTTACTCGATCGCGCAAGCCTGGAATGCAGATCAGAGCCTCCTCGTCCTCATGAACGGCTGCAACGGCATGTGTTTCCTCGACGGGAAAACCTACCTCCCTTTGTTTCATCGCAACAAGTCGGGTGAGTGCGAATGGCGCCCTCGAAAGGCGGAGATGATGATCTGTGTCGACGGTCAAAAGATCTCGACCTGGGCTCCCCGCACCAATCGTGAGGACATAGTGTATGCCGCAACGAAATATCGGGATCTCGAATTCGGCCCGTCCAAGGGAAATCCTAGTCGTGACGGCAACCGCATTGCCGTACGCGCGACCCGCGATGACGGAGCTGCCGTCGTCTTCGCATACGACATCGACCGGCGTCTGAAATACCCGGACATCGATCTCGCCCAGGTTGCCGGAACGACCAGTTCCTGCACCATTTCTCCGCTTGGAGAGAACATCCTGTGTTTCCAAAACCTGGTCGACGGCACCGAGCAGCGAGCCATTTTTGCAGTCGACGGCACCCTGCGCCAGAGGTGGAAGGACCATCATCGGCCCGGCCATGGCGATTTGACTCTCGATGCGGATGGCAGCGAGATTTACGTCGGAACCAGCAAATCCGCTCCGGACGAATATCAGGTGATCAAGCGTCGGTTGTCCGATGGAAAGGTCACGTCGCTCACGAAGTACGGTGAGGCCGAGCATACGTCGCTGCGTGCTTTGGACAGGCCCGAATGGGCATTTATAAGTTACGGGGGCAATCCCGATGAGGTTCGGAGCCATCCAAACTGGGCGCCATACACGCGCGAAGTGATCGCGCTGCGTGTTGACGGCCGTCAGGAGGTACGACGCATCGTGCAGACGCGAAACGCTCCATTTGACTATTGGAGCGAGACACATGCCTCACCGTCCCCTGATGGGTCGCAAGTGATCTGGTCGAGCAATTGGGGGGTGCCTGGTGGGCCGGTCTACGAATTCGTCGCCCGTCTCGATTGGCCGCAGCAGCCGAGCTTGAATTAAAGGGAGATTGCCATCAATGGCCTTCGTTAGCCGAATTTTCTTTGCAGCGCTTGCCGGCTGCCTGGCCCTGGATATCGCAGCCGCGGCTGAAGCGCCGGTGGCCTACAAGCTTTCCCCCGGCGACACGGTGGAGATAGGAATTGCCTCCATAGCGGAACGAACGCAACGCGCGATCGTCCAGATGGATGGCTCGATCGCGCTGCCCGAGTTCGGGATGATCCCGGTTGGCGGGTTGACGCCGGCCGAATTGCAGACACGCATGGAAGCGGTGCTGCCAACCAAGATCGTCCACCAGCGTCTGCCTGATGGACGGGAGCAAATGATCGTCATCAAGCCGAGCGACGTCACGGCCGTGATCGCGGAGTACCGGCCGATCTACGTCACTGGCGATGTGCTGACGCCAGGGCAGCAGGCTTACCGGCCACTCATGACAGTCCGGCAGGCGATTGCGGTCGCCGGCGGTTTCAGCCTTCTGCGGTCGCGGGCAAGCCAAAGCGGACCTGATCCCGTTGATCTGCGACGCGACTACGAGTCGATCTGGGGGGATTACATCAGGGACTACTTCCATGGCGCCCGTATCCGCGCCGAACTTCAGAACCAGGCAGAATTTGACATGCAGCCGCCGCAAGGTTCGCCCCTGTCGAATGCATTGATATCGGCGGTCGCGCAGGCGGAAGCGGAGGGCCTCAGAATTTCGCTGAACAATTTTCAACAGGAGCAAAGCTATCTCGACAAGACCGCCAAGGATGCCGAGGCTGAGGTCGAGGTTCTGCTCAAGCGCGAGCAGACGGAAGCGGCCGCGGTGAAACAGGATGAGGACGATCTGGCGCGGGTCACCAAATCGTTCGAATCGGGCAACCTGACCAACAGCAGGCTCGCCGACGTCAGACGTGCCGTGCTGATGTCGTCGAGCCGGGCGCTCGAGACCTCGGTTGAACTCATGAGAACGCGGCGCCAGCAGGAAGACTTCGTCAGGCAGCAGGAACGCAATGAAAATCAACGAAGGATCGGCCTTCTGAACGAGTTGAGGGACACCGACCTTCGCCTCGCCGAGACCACTGCAAGACTCCACGCAGCCAGCCAGAAGCTTCAGCCATCAGGGGCGTCCGCTCTTCCACTGCCGGTCGCCGGCGAAACCTTCCAGGCGCGGATCACAATAACCGGCGGGGCCGGCGACGCGTCGAGAAGTCGACCGGTCGACCAGGACACTGAGGTCGCGCCTGGAGACACCATCGAGGTGAGGTTCAGCAGCGAACTGCAGAGCGCGGCGATCCAGTAGTTGCGCGGACATGAAGCGAGCCGGAACCACGTGGTTGATGGCTCGCCTCACGGCATGGGACCGGGCGCCTGAGAAATCAACATGGGAAAATCAAGAAAGCAGGTTTGTCGTGATTGGTGAAATAAATGTCGCCAGCGCCTACAGCACCGGCCGCACCGACTTCATGGGACTGAAGTTGGTTGTCGCGCCCGGCGTGCTCGTCCCTCGCCCGGAGACGGAACTGCTCGGTAGCACCGCCCTCAATGTGCTTCGTGAACTTAATCGACCGGTACCGCGTGTCGTGGACATGTGCTGCGGGGCAGGCAATCTCGCCTGCGCCATTGGATACAAGGTCCCCACCGCGCGCGTCTGGGCGAGCGATCTCACTGACAGCTGTGTCGAAACCACCTGCCGGAACGTCGCCCATCTTGGCCTGGCCGGACGCATTTCGGTGCTGCAGGGCGACCTGTTCAATTCCTTCTCGGGTCTGGAGCTCGAAGGCACGATCGATCTGGTCGTCTGCAACCCGCCTTACATCTCCGAGAAGCGGCTCGAAAACGACCGCGCGCATCTGATGGAACTTGAACCGCGTGAGGCCTTCGCTGCCGGGCCCTACGGCCTGAGCATTCATATGCGGGTGATCAAGGAGGCGCAGCGCTTTCTGCGGCAAGGTGGCATGCTGCTTTTCGAGGTCGGGCTTGGCCAGGACCGGCAGGTCATGAGTTTGGTTGAGCGTTCCAAAGCCTATGAGAGCATTCGCGCGATTGCGAACAAAGCCGGTGAAGCCAGGGTGGTTTGTGCACGGGCCAAGGCGCCAGCGTGAGCCGCGCCATGGGTTTGCGCGCTCGGTTGGGACGACGCCCTTAAACCGTAGCCCGGCAATCAGTTTTCCTTGCTCACCACGTAACGTGCAATTCCCTGGATGGAATCGAAATTCTCAGGCAGAAGTTCACTGTCCTCGACAGTGATGCCGAATGTCTCCTCGACGAAGCCGATAACTTCAAGCACTCCAGTCGAGTCTATGATGCCCTGGTCGAGCAACGACGTTTCAATTTCCAGCGCACGCGGGTCGGCCACGTAGAAGTTTGACGCCAGAAAGGCGCGTATCTGATCGCTGTAGGTGTCAATTCTGTTGTTCGTGCTCAGCATTGAATTGGCCTCCGATCCAAATGATTTCCAGGTATCGCTTTATGACAGCGCTATTTTCTTGAGCTTGCCCGTGTCCGTCATCGGTAGACTGGACACAATTTGGATGGACTTCGGAATCATGAAGTTCTCCAACCGCTTCTGACATTCCATCCGCAGCTGCTTTTCGCCCATGATCGTTCCTTGCTCCATGACGACAAACGCTTTTACTGCTTGCCCCAGCAGGTCGTCGGGAACTCCAACGACCGCGGCTTCCCGTACTCCCGGGATTTCCATCAGCACGTTTTCGACTTCCCTAGGCGCCACCTTTTCTCCCCGCGATTTTATGATCTCATCGCTGCGACCGACAAAATAGAGGTAGCCTTCCTCGTCCATTCGGCAGTAGTCGCCGGTGTACAGAACCTGCTCGCCGGGCAAAGGGCCAGGCTTGAGCTTCCTCGCGGTAGCCTCCGGCTTACCCCAGTAGCCCTTCATGACCGTTGCCCCGCGGATGACCAACTGGCCGACGACATTGGGACCGACCTTTCGGTCATCCTCATCGACAATCCACATTTCGGTGTTCGGGATGGCGATCCCCACGCTCAACGGTTTTCGGGCAAGATCGTCCGGGGGAAGATAGGTGCAGCGTTTGCATTCGGTCAGGCCGTACATCGAATAGA
This sequence comes from Mesorhizobium sp. M7A.F.Ca.US.011.01.1.1, assembly GCF_003998295.1. Classification (NCBI taxonomy): domain Bacteria; kingdom Pseudomonadati; phylum Pseudomonadota; class Alphaproteobacteria; order Hyphomicrobiales; family Phyllobacteriaceae; genus Mesorhizobium; species Mesorhizobium sp. M7A.F.Ca.US.011.01.1.1. The sequence goes on along the minus strand of NZ_RZRT01000016.1, from coordinate 80,320 downwards.
TGCGGGCGTCAGCAAACAGCTCCTGGAGCAGGCGAATGTGCTTGAGCGGCAGGGCCGCGGCCGTGTTCGTGACATACCTTATGCTTGCAAAATCATCTGCCTTCAGCGTCTTGAGATCCGACAGCGCGGCAAAGATGGTCGGCACGCCGGGAAAGCCTGTAACTCTCTCCCTTTCGATGATCGCAAGTATCTGTGCGGGGAAGGCAAACGAGCGCTCGAGGACCAACCGCGCCCCGGTACGGAATGCCATTATCATCTGATAGAGGCCGTAATCGAAGGCCAGGGGCAAGACATTGAGGATCACGTCGTCTTCGCCAAGCTCGAGGTACGAGGCGATAGACGTGCAGGCTGCCATCATGTTCCTGTGTGTCAGCATCACGCCTTTGGGTTCGCCGGTCGAGCCCGACGTGTAGATGATGGCTGCGAGATCGATATCGATGCGGCGGCGAGCCGGCGCTTTGCCGTGGCCGGCAGCCGCCTCATCCCAGCGCACGGCATGCGGCAATCCCCGGAGCTCGGCGTCGTCCACCTGACCGGAGACGATGAGCCGCCGCAGCGACGGACAGTTACGCGCCGGCTCGGTAAAGATCGGCTGCAAATGTTTGTCGGTGATCAATGCCGCCGGCAGGCAATCGTTGAGCAAATACCCCAGCTTGTCGCTCTTGGTGAGCGGATTGACGACGCACACAACGGCGCTCGCCTTGAGAACCGCCCAGAAGCTGACCACGGTCTCGACGGTGTTGTCGGCGAAGATCATGACGCGGTCACCGGGGGCGACCCCGGACGTGACGAGATGATGGGCGACCGCGTTGGAACGTGTCTCAAGCTCATCATAGGCGAGCCGGTGCCCGCCGCACACCAGCGCCACCTTGTCGCCGAGCCGGCCGGCCGAATGGCTGAGGTAGTCGTGCAGCAGAGGGACGGCGCCATGCATCATACCAGCACCTCTTCCCTGCGCAGGTGATCGACATCTATCCTGAGGTCGACCGCACGCCCGCTCGAAGGGCGGCTTGCGACAAACTGCTGATGGAGGAGTTGCGTCGACAGCACGCCGACCAACGCCATGTTGTCCGAGTTGGACAGATCCCCATCGCCGGTCTTGGCAGCGCATTTGCCCAGCAGGCGCGCGACCGAGTTCGGATCAAAGACATTCGCCGCGCGCAGGGCAGTCTCAGAGAGTGCTTCGCGGACATAGGCGGGTGCGCCATCGCCCATAAAGCAAAGTGCGTTGGGCGCCCGGTAGGGTTGCTTCTTGCGGGCCACGACTTCCGCGGGCACGATCGATTTCGCCACACGCTTCAGCACGTGTTTCTCATCCAGAATGCGCAGCTTGTAGTCGGCCGGAAGCGAATTCGCCAAGGCTACGAGCTTATCGTCCAGGAACGGGAAGCGCCCCTCGACGGAGTGGGCCATCAGCATCCTGTCTCCTTGCGAGGAGAGCAGGTAGCCCGACATCAGCGTCCTGATCTCAAGATACTGGTCCTGCGCGAGAGGACCCCATCGTTGAAACTCTTCGGGCAGGCGGCAGAGCAGGTCCGCCACCACGTCGTGACGCGCCGTTTCGGCGTGCATGTCGGCCGAGAACAGCCGTTTGATGGCGCTGGTGGTGCGCCAGCGGGTATCATGCGCGAAGCCGGGCGCGCCAAATGCATGGATACCATGTCCAAAGAACTGGCGCGCCATCGCCTGCTGCTTGACCGGCGAGCGGCTCAGATAAGGGTAGAGGCGTTCCAGCAGTCGCGCGCGGCGGGCGGATGCGGGCTGCCGCCCCCAGAAGCGGCGGACCTTGCCTTCACGGAACAGGTCGTAGCCGGCGAACATCTCGTCGGCCCCCTCGCCGGTCAGCACGACCTTGATGCCATGTTCGCGCACCAGCCTTGAGAGAAGGAACAACGGCGCCGGCGCGGTCCTGAGCATCGGACGCTCGGCGTGACGGATCACATCTGGGAAGATGTCGGCGATGTCACCGCGCGAAACCATCACCTCGTGGTGTTCGCCGCCACTCGCACCGGCAACCAGCCGCTGGTAACGGGTTTCATCATATTCGGCGTCAGCAAAACGCAACGAGAAGGTCTGGAACGGCGCGCCGGCGAAGCGCCTCCCGAGCATGGCGACAAGTGAGCTGTCGAGCCCGCCGGAAAGGTAGCAGCCGACCGGCACATCCGCCTTCACCATTCTAAGCGCCGTCGCGGCCTGCAAGGCGCTGCGCACTTGGTCCACCGCATCGTCCAGTGAGCCCGTGAAGGTGCCGTGGGCCGGGTCCGCGAGTTCGGGATAGCAAGGTTTCCAGAAAGCGTGCTCGCGAACGCTGCCATTGTCGTACATGCGGACATGGCCGGGGGTAAGTTCCTTTACTCCCTGAAATACGCCTTGCGGCGGTACGACCGTCCAGAGCGTGAAAGTCTGGTCGACCCCCACCGGATCGAAGGCCCGCGGTATTGCGGGGTCGGCTGCGAAAATGGCCTTCACTTCGCTGGCGAAATGCAGGCGGCCAGCGTGTTCGCACAAATGCAGCGGGCAGATGCCGAACCGGTCGCGCGACAGGACGAGGCGGCCCGTCAGCGAGTCCCAGATGGCGAGTGCCCACTGCCCGTTCAGCCGCTCGAACGCGGCCACGCCCCAGGCGCGGTAGGCATGCACGACGACCTCCGTATCGCTGCGGGTGCGGAAACGATGTCCCAGGGCCATGAGTTGTTCACGCAACTCGACGTAGTTGAAGATCTCGCCGTTGAACACGATCCAGGTGGTATCGCCTGTGTCGGCGAGAGGCTGCTGTCCGGTCGAGAGATCGATGACCGACAGGCGGGTATGCGCCAGCCCCGCTCGCTTGTCGCGGTAAAGGCCGCTTTCGTCCGGACCTCGATGGGAGAGCGCGGCCGCCATTCTCAGAAGCGCGGCTCGTGACGGAGGCTCCGCAGCCGCGTTCAGCGCCACAATTCCGGCGATGCCGCACATGGGTCAATCCCTGTCCATCGCAGCGGACAGCTGCGGCCGTGCGTGAAGGTAGCGTGCGGCGCGGCGTTTGCTGACGATATCCTTATAGACCTTCTCGACCTGCTCGGTCGTGAGGCCGGCGGCGGCGGCGACCGCGCCGGCCGAAATTCCGTGATTCATGCCGTAGAGGCACAAATCCATCAACTGATAGGGCAAGGCGAAGTAGAACTCCTCCTGGGTTTGCGCCATGGAAAACGTGTCCGTGGTCGGCGGCCTTGTTCGGACCTCCGTGTCAATCCCGAGATATTCCGCCAGCTGGTAAACCTGGGTCTTGTAGAGATGGACGATAGGCATCACATCGGCGACGCCGTCGCCCTGCTTGACGAAGAAGCCCTGGTCGTATTCGAGCCGGTTTGGCGTGCCTGCCACTGCATAGTTGAGGCGGTCCGCGTGATAGTATTCAGTCATCTTGCGAACCCGCTGCTTGTAGTTGGTTGCAGCGACGATCTGCAGGTAAGCCGCCGGCGACAGACGCACGGTGTCGATTTTTCCGTGCGGATCCTCGACCGTAAGGCGCGTGATATTGAGGCCGCTGCTCTCCAGCACCGATGCCATGACCAGCTTGCATTTCCAGCCTTCGCCATATCCAGGGACGGCAGTTCGGATGGCCTCGATCTGTCGGGCGTAGGCGCCAATGCCTTCGAGCGCCGGCTCGATATCTTCAAGGATGGTGTCGATGCCAAGCTGCCCAGCGACGCTGCGGCCAAGCCTCAACGAGTCGCCTGACGAATCGCGCTCCGGCATGAACAGGCCCAGTACCTTGTCCTTTCCGAACGCCCGTGCGCACACCGTTGCGACGACCGAACTGTCGATGCCTCCGGAGAGCCCGACGACCACTCCGCGACGCCGTTGTGTGCCGAGAACCTGTTCGCGCAAAGTCTCGACGATGCGATCGATCTCCAGCCGGGCATCGAGCGCCAGCACATCGCTGCTGAATTCGCTTATCAGGTCGATGACACTGCCTCCTGTTTGCGTGACTCGATTGAAGAGTAGGTCTCGGTCACAGCGTTTTCGATGAGTGGGCGATTGACGGTCAGATGAGGCTCCACGACCATGTCGATGTGGGTGCCGGCGATCGGAATGACGTCCAGATGGACGAATGCCCGATCCCACCCGAGTGCAAGGGGCATTCCGGGCCGCGCGCAACGGAACAAGGTGCCGGTGATCGGCAGTATCGGCCTAGGTTCTGTCAGCCATTGGAAGAAGGCGCGCGCGCGCAGAACTTCCTGCAGTTCCAGTTTGGTTCTGAAGCTCGTCGGATTGAACTGACCCTCGGCATAGCGGTCGAGGAAGCCGGCAAGCCGGGATTCGCAGTGCATTTTGACCGCGACCTTGGCAAGCGCGCGGCACGCCACCCGACTAGCCGATATACGATTGGTTCGGATCCGGTGAATTGTCCGGGTAATGGTCTCCCAACGCTTGCTGCGCTCGCCAACCAAGCTGGTATCCAGAATGCCCGTGAACGCTACCGCTCGCCCTTGATCAAGCAGACGCGCGGCAACCTCAAAAGCGACCGCTCCTCCGAGCGAGTGGCCAAGCAGGCGAACACAGCCGGTCGGCTGCACGCGGTTAATATGATCAATTGCAGCTTCGACCATTGCGGCGACAGTGTTCTGACCTTGCAGGATCATGCCCAGGGCCGGATATCTGATGGGAGACACCCTGGCGACCTTGCTTATTGCTGATGCGAACGACGCAAGGCTCGGACCATAGCCGACCGACCCGGGGAAAAGGAAAAGCAGCGGAGGCTCGTGTTTCCAGGCGGGCGCGTGCTCTCCGCCTCCTTGAGCGGAAATGACCGCTGCAACCATCTCATCGAAGCTCATTCCAACCGTGAAGGCTTCCAATCCGAGCTCTTGCCCGATCGCGCTTTCGATTTCCATCACGCAATGCAGCAGCTTCAGCGAATCTCCCCCCGCTTCATCCCAGCACCCCAGGGCGACCCGCGTTTTAAGGACCTTGGTCCAGGCACGCCGTACGATCTGATGAGCAGGAACTTCATTTCCCGCATGGGCGATTTGCGGTAGGGGCGTTGTTTCCCGCACCGAAAGGTCGATTGCAGCCAGCATTGCCATGTCGATCTTTCCGCTGGCCAGTCGCGGTATCTCGGCGCTTGCATGGAGCCGCAGCGGGCAAAGCGCCGGCGGCAATTTTGTCCTGGCAAGTTGGCGCAACTCGTCGCAAAAACTGGCTCCCGTCCCGCCGTGCGGGACGGCGAACGCAACCAGTTCATTCGCCGGGGTGACGATAACGACGGCATCCTTCACCGACGGCGCGCCACGCAGAACCCGTTCGAGTTCGGCCGGCTCAACGCGCCGCCCATTGACCTTTATCTGGCGCCCTTTGCGACCGATGATCCGCAACAGGCCATCACTCCCAATTTGCACAAGATCGCCCGTTGCAAAGATACGAAGCGTCTGGTCGGCGGGATCTATTTCAAACGGAACAACTGCCCCGTTTTCCCAATATCCGAGTGCGACATACGGGCTTCTGATCAACAGTTCTCCGATCTTGCCGGGCTGAACCGGGTAACCCTCTTCATCGACAATTGCGAAGCTGATTCCCGGAAGCAGCCAACCGACGGGAGCTGAGGAATCGAATTCCGGCCAATCGTGCGGCAAGAACCACTGCGATCCAGTCGTTTCCGTCGATGAATAGCCGATCTGCACCAGGCAAGTTGGCGGGACAGCCTTGCGCACCAGGCGGATGTCGGCCGAGGACACCTTCTCGCCTCCAATTCGGGCAACCCTGAGTGAACCAAAGGCGTCTGCGGGCTCATCCGCCAGGAGAGCGCGAAGCAATGCCGGCACTAGATACGTGATCGTTACGCCTTCCGATTGCATGCGGCCGCGAACCGCGCGCAGGCCGACGGCTTCGACCTCCACAAGCTGCAACGTGGCACCCGTCAGAAGAGCAGCAAGGATTTCCCGGCAACCGGCGATGGTTGCCGGGCCGGTCAGGGGCAGGAAAACATCCTGCGCATTGATGTGGCACGCGTCGACATATTGCTGCACTCGGCAAAGCAAGCTCCGCTGGCTGTTGACAATCCCCTTGGGGCGGCCCGTGCTGCCGGAGGTATAAAGCACGATTGCCGGTGCATCGACAGAAACGGTACGGTGTCCAACTGGACGAAGCGTTGCCTGCAACGATTGCGCTATCTCGATCCGGGCAACGTGCTGGGGCAGATCAAGGCCGTGGATGCCTTTATCGCCAATTATGGCGGAGAGCCTCGCGTCGGCGACGATTTCGTTGATGCGCGAGTCCGGATCTCGCACGTTAAGCGGTACTGACGGTCGACCGGATGCCATGCTGGCCAGCATTGCAACGGTGTACCAGACCGAGTTGGCCTGAAGTATTCCAACCGCATTTCCGTCGGGAACGACGGCTTCAATCCGGCTGGCCAAGGCCTCGACCGCCCGAAAAAGCTCGGAATAGGTCAGTCGGTTGGTGCCGTCGCTGGCGGCTAATTTTTCGGAATAATGCCCGGCGACTTCCCTCAGGTGATCAAAGACTGGAATGTCGACGAAGCCAGTTCCCATCCGTTGATGCAGACGTAGAACGGGCCCGCCCTCGTCAAGAGCATGATCGGGAACTTTTGACCATCGACAAGAGACCACCGCTTGGTAGTCAGTCTGCACCGTTCGAATCACCCTCGAAGATTCTAAATGCGCCAGAGACATAAGGGCCCCACGCTAGGATTGTTGCCGCTTATCGCCCCGCGGCATGATCTTTTCATCAATCATTCGGATGATGCGCCAGGCGGTCTTGATCGCTTGAATCGTTCGAAGTTGAGCATGCCAGCCTGCGCCCGCCCGGGCTGTGGGACTACCTTACCGAGATGTCGGGCTGTGCGCTGCTGTCCGCTTCGCCGGCGCCTGAAACGAAGCAATATACGAATACTTCTCCTCCAAGCTCATCCGTGACACGAACCCAGTTGTTTTCCCATGTCCGCAGGGTTACCTGGCGTCCTGTTGATATAGTCGCCGCCGTGAACGGGCTGGACGCATTGACATTACTCGCCGCAACTACGTCGTCCCCTTCCATTTGCTCTACCAGGTATGTTTGCATCACTGCTCCTGACTGCAGGGCATGGCCGGCTCAATTGCGTGTAGCTGGAGGCATGAACTCCCAACCGCAGGGAACGGATTTCGTTCCATGCAACAGGCAACACTACCGCCGGCAGTCAGCGTTCAGACTGCCCCTGGCAGGACCATGGCCTAGCCGCTGAATGACTTGGTCAGGACTGAGCTATGCTTTGGCGGAGGTAAGACCCTCGCGCTGCGCCGCATACTTCTGGAACAGTGCAATCTTGTCGGGATAAGTAATCCGGATTTCGCTGTGACACCCCTCGCAGCGATATTTGGATGCAACCTGGAACCAGCGCCCGGGTTTCAGCAAAGCCAATCCGCAGCGCGGACATTTGAACGTCATTTCAAGAGGGCATAGATTCTGACACAGCGGCATTTCGCAACATCCATAAGGGATACCTAATGTTAGGCAACGACAGCCGGCCGAAATCGTTCCTGGACGCCGTTCTTTTCGTCAGGCCGATGACCAACCCCGGACGCCGGGAATCCATTTGGGGTTATCCGCGATGCCAGATTCACTGGCGCAGGACTGAACTCAAGCGCACCCGATTTCTGGTGGCGTGCGCCTGAGCGCCGATCGAACGTTGTCAGAAGGTTTTATGAGAACACTTGTTTACCGGACCTCGGCACCGAGCGTGATCGCTCGGGGCGACGACGGGCCGCACGGTCGACGACATGACCCTAATCCGGACGCTGAAACAACGCCGCGCGCAAGCACAGGCAGGACGAAAGCAGCGCAACCAGGCTGCAATCCTTGAGCATCTCGCCTATATCGTTGTGCTCGGGAGCCGCGATCCCGACCGAATTGATGGATATGGAGGCGCTGTTGAAAGCAACCGACGCATCCCTTGGCGAAATGCGTCGGTTCCAGAAGCTTATGCGTGGCGGATTTCCGTTCCCAGCACCTTCAAACATTCGCGGATGAACGCAGCAAGCGCCGTCCAGCCTTTGGCAGAAACCATTGTCCCGTCCACATAGGCCTCGGTCGGCGACAGGTCGATATAGGTGCCACCCGCCAGTGTCACCTCAGGCTCGCAGGCGCCGAGTGCTGCGACCTTCTTGCCACGCACCACGCCGTCGACAGCGATCAGGATCTGCACACCGTGGCAGATGGTAAAGATCGGCTTCTTGGCCTCGTGGAAATGGCGCACGATCGCCTGCACGCGCTTGTCGGTGCGGATGTATTCCGGGCCGCGGCCGCCCGCGCAGTAGACGGCATGATATTGATCGAGCTGCCTCTCGGCTTCCGAGAAAGTCTTGTTGATCAGCGCATAGTGGCCGAGCTTTTCGGTGTAGGTCTGGTCGCCCTCGAAGTCGTGCAGCGAGGTCTTGATCAGATCTCCGGCGTTCTTGTCTGGGCACACCACGTGGATGGTGTGACCGACGGCTTCCATGGCTTGCTGATAGACAAAGATTTCGTATTCTTCGGTGAACTCACCGGTCAGCATCAGTATCTTTTTGCCTGGCATGGCTCTTCCTCTCAGTGTTTGAGCTAGGCAGAGCGCAGACCGCGCCCTGCCTTTCGGTGAAATCGGATAGGGTTAGAATGGCGAGTCGGGGAAATAGTATTCCTTGGCGTTGGCTTGGGTGATCAACGGCGCGTCGAGCTTGACGGTGCCACGGACGGGTGCCTGGCCGATCAGGTTGGCGACGGTCATGTAGATCGCGGTCTTGATCATCGACGGCGGATATGGCGTCTCGACCGGCGTCATGGCGTCGCCGTCGATCACTTTCTTGACGATGTCCTTCATGCCGTTGCCACCGAGCGCCAGCTTGATATCGGTCCGGCCCGACTGCTTGACCGCCTCGAGCACGCCAAGCAGCATGTCGTCGTCATTGGCCCACACTGCATCGATATGCGGGTACTTGGCCAGATAGTCCTGCATCAGCTTGAAGGCCTCGTCGCTGTTCCAATGCGCGTACTGGATGTCGAGGACTTTCAGATCAGTGCCCTTGATCGTGTCCTGAAAACCCTTGATGCGCTCGTCGTCGATGACGGTCGGAATGCCGCGCAGCACAACGACGTCGCCCTTGCCGCCAAGCTTGTCGATCATGAACTTGGCTGTGTTGGTGCCAACCGCGATATTGTCGCCGGCGAGGTAAAGATCCTGGACGGAGGCGTCAGTCAGACCGCGATCGACGACGGTGATGAACGTGCCCATGTCCTTGATAGCCTTGACCGGCTGAGTCAGCTCTTCCGAGCTGTAAGGCAGGATCACCAAAGCGTCCAACTTGCGGCTGGCCGACAGGTCCTCAAGCGCGCTGACCTGCTCCGCCGCGGACGGCGACGTCTTCACGACCACTTCGACGTTCGGGAACGCGGCGTTGATTTCCTTGGCCGCCGCCTGTGCGTGATAGACGATGCCCGCCGTCCAACCGTGGTCGGCTGCCGGTATCGACACCGCGATGACCTTCTTGTCTTGCGCCATGGCCTGACCGGCCAGCAGCAGCGCGCCAAGTGCCGCCGCCGCAATCCATTTTCTACTGAACATTGTCTTCTCCCTTGGACCTACAAGAACGTTAATCCGCGTGGTCCGGACGCGGCGCTATTTCGAATTCGAAAACCGCTGAATGAGCATGGCGATGATGATGATGACGCCCTGAACAGCGGCAACGAGGTATTCGGAGACGAAGTCCGACAGCACCATGAGGTTGGCGATGAGCTCCAGGATGACGGCGCCGGCGACTGTTCCCCACACATGGCCCTTGCCGCCGCGCAGCGCGGTGCCGCCGATCACCACGGCTGTGATGACCTGCAGTTCCCAAAGCTGTCCGGTCGTCGGCGTTGCAGCGCCCAGGCGCGGCACGTAGCAGATCGCGGCAAGGGCCACGCAGGCACCCTGGACGATATAGGCCACGGTCCGTGTCCTGATCACCGAGATGCCGGAATAACGGGCGACATCCTCATTGGCGCCGACCGCCGCGCATTTGCGGCCGTATTTCATCTTGTACAGGATGAAGGATGCGACCGCGGCGACGGCGACGGATATGAGGATAGGAACCGGGATGCCGGCAACCGTGCCGAAATAGACAGGCCGGTAGGCCTCGCGCAGCGACCGGTCGATCGGTATCGTGCCGCCGTCGGTCAGATAGGTTATCAGCGCCCGGAAAATCCCCATCGTGCCCAGCGTGGCGATAAACGGTTCGATCCTGCCGACCGTGACGATGAGGCCGTTGGCAAGCCCGCACAGCAGGCCGACCAGGATCGCCACCGCCATGCCAGCGGGAATAGCCCAGATACCGGCATGCGGCGCCACCGTGTTCATGAACATGATGGTGATGCCGGTGATGAAGGCGGCCATCGAGCCGACGGAAAGATCGAGCCCGCCGGACGAGATCACAAATGTCGCGCCGACCGCGATAATGGCGATGAAGGCGCTGCGGGTGATGACGTTGGCGAGATTGGTGGCGGACAGGAAATCGGGGTTGATGAGGTAACCCACGACCAGGAGGGCCGCCAGCGCAAGGAAGGGCCCGATGTCGGTCCAACTGACATTGAGATCCAGGGGGCGACGCCTGGGTGCGGATTCGGTCATGACAGCCATTCTGTGCCTCCCTTGGCTTTTGGCCCTGGCTTGGGGCCACTGGTCGCCAGTACCGCCACGTTGCTTTCGGTCATTTCGGCGCCGCTGACCTCGCCGGTGATGCGGCCTTCGCGCATCACCAGGATGCGGTCGCAGATGCCGATCAGTTCCTGCATCTCCGAAGAGATGACGATGCAGGCCTTGCCCTTGGCCACAAGCTCCTGGATGAAGGCATAGATCTGCGCCTTGTTGGCGATGTCGATGCCACGCGTGGGCTCGTCGATAATGACCACCGAAGGATCGGTCAGCAGCACCTTCGCCAGCAGCAGCTTCTGCTGATTGCCCCCGGAAAGCTGGCCCGCTTTGGCGCCGAGGCTCTTCAGCCTGATGTCATATGCCTCCACGGCCTGTTCCAAGGCCTCCGCTTCGCGGCGCCGACCCATCGAGAGGCCCCGATGGAACACACCGAGCGCCGACAGCGTCAGGTTAGGCGCCAGGCGCTCCTGTAGCAGCAGTCCCTTGCCCTTGCGATCCTCGGTCAGGTAACCGACGCCGGCGTCGATCGCCGCGCGCGGCGATTGGAAATGGATCGACTTGCCCTCAAGTTCGACCTTGGCGGCCGCCGGGCGCAGGCCGATAATGCCCTCGAAGAGTTCGGTTCGACCTGCGCCGACCATGCCGGCGAACCCGAGGATCTCGCCTTTGTGGACCGTGAACGACACGTCCTCCGCATAGCCGGGAACGGAGGCGTTCCTCACGCTCAGCATCGGTACATCCGAAGGCGCTGCGGTCCTTTCAGGATAGAGTGCGGCCAGTTCGCGACCGACCATCAACCGCGCCATATCCATCTGGCTCAGCGTCTTGCCGGGATAGGTGCCGACCATCTTGCCGTCGCGCAGAACGGTCACTTTGTCGGCGACCCGTTGCACCTCGTCCAACCGGTGGCTGATATACAGCACGGCGGTGCCGTGAGCCTTCAGTCGCAGGACGATCTCCAGAAGGCGCTCGACCTCGCCACCGGTCAGAACGGCGGTCGGCTCGTCGAAGATAACCAATTTATAGTCGTCAAGCAGAGCACGAGCGATCTGCACCATCTGCCGGTCTGCCAGCGAGACGTCTCGCACCAGTGCCCTTGGCGAGACCGCGCAGCCGATCTGCGCCAGTTTGTCGGCCGCCAGCCGGCGCATGGTGCGGTCATCCACGACGAGGCCACGCGAAAGCTCTCGCCCGAGAAACAGATTGTCGGTGACCGTGAGCCCCTCTGCGAGCAGGATCTCCTGATGGACCAAGGCGATACCGGCATCCTGTGCCTGGCTGGGCTTGGCAAATTTCACCGCGTGTCCGTTCATCGACAATGTGCCATGGCTTGGCTCGACATAGCCGGACAGCAGCCGCATCAACGTCGACTTGCCGGCACCGTTCTCGCCAATGATGGCGTGGACCTCACCGGGCAGGATGTCCAAAGTGACGTCCGACAACACCGTCACCGGGCCGTATTGCTTGGACAATTGCTGGGCGCGCAGCACCGGTTCGAGCGAACCATGCGCATTGCTGGACAACGTGCTCCCGCCCTCCCCGGCGATATTGGCGGCAATGGACATCCGTTCCGACCTCAATCGAATGCCGGGAGCAGGCGATCGCGCGAGTGCTCTATATGGATGCGCATCGCCTTTGCGGCGGCATCGGGATCGGCAGAGCCGAACGCGGCAAGAATCGCCTCATGTTCGTCAAGTGCCTCCTCGGTCACACGTGCATGAAACATCAGGCGGAAGATGTGGAAGTGCGTGTGCTGGTGGCTCAACGTCTCTCGGATGAGTTCGTTTTGAGAAAACTCCAAGATCTTGTCGTGGAAGATCGCATCCTGCCTGGCGAAGTTCGAATAGCGTACGCGATCATCCTTGCCTTCGCGGCGTGACATCACGCCGGCGGCTTCGAGCAACACATTGAACTTGGCCTCGTCCATCATTACGGCGGCCTTTGCGGCGCCATGCGGTTCGAGCAGCAGACGCATTTCGTACAATTCGTCGAAACGGCGCCGGGTGATCTGGGGTGCAGCACGATAACCGATCAAATGCGTCTTGAGGACGAGGCCTTCGCCTTCGAGCCGGCCAAGGGCTTCGCGGATCGGCGTGTGCGAGACGTTGAATTCCTTGACCAGGCTATCGACTGTAATACGTGAGCCTGGCGGGATTTTCAGCGCCATCAACTGCGCGAAGATGGCTTCATAGACATCTTCGACGAGACTGTTGGCGCGCTGGATGCGACCAGCTCCAATAGTGGCGTCGCTTGGGTCGGGTAAGTTTGCGGTCTGCATATTTTGCCTCTTGACAGTGAGGACTGCTAACACGATGGTTCCGTCCATGCAATCCTATATCCTATACGATTTTAAAGCGGATATGTTTTAGGGGCAAGAGACACGTTCTTAGACCGTCCGATCCCAAGCCCAGTTCAATGCCTCCGTTTCCAGTCAGCCGCCGTCAAAGGACCGATCATGACCCTCTTCGCCGCCCTGCGGTTGCCGCGTGAAATCCTGTTCGGGAAAGGGCAGCGCCATGTGCTGCCGACGGTCGCCGCCCGGTTCGGCCGACGCGCGCTGGTCTGCACCGATGAGCGTTTCGCGGGCACAACGGTATTCGTCGACATCATCAAGTCCCTTCAATCAGCCTCGATCGAAGTCCTTGTGCATGACCGCGTTCTGCCCGACGTGCCACGCGACACGGTCGGCATCTGTGTCGAGGAAGCGAAGGGGTTCAGGCCGGACATGGTGATCGGCATCGGCGGCGGCAGCTGTCTCGATTTCGCCAAATGCGCCACGCTGCTTCTCAGCCATGGCGGCAAGCTCCAGGACTATTACGGGGAGTTCAAGGTGCCGGGTCCGACGCTGCCGCTGATCGCCGTACCCACCACGGCCGGCACCGGCTCCGAGGTGACGCCGGTCGCGGTGATTTCCGACCCGGACCGGACGCTCAAGGTGGGCATATCGAGCCCTCACCTTATCGCCGCAGTCGCCCTGTGCGACCCCGAACTGACAATGACCTGCCCCCCTGGCCTGACCGCGATCGCCGGCGCTGACGCTTTGACCCATGCGATCGAGGCCTTCACCGCCATGCGGCGCGGTGAAGACCCCAATCTGCCGCAACAGCATGTCTTCATCGGCAAGACTGCCCTGACCGACCATTTCGCGTTGCTCGCGATAAAACTGCTTGGCCGGAGTCTGGAGAAAGCCTGCAGCGACGGCACCGATGCCGACGCGCGTGCCGATGTCATGATGGGCGCTCTGGCAGCGGGCTGCGCATTCGGCACCGCCGGAACGGCGGCGGCGCATGCCGTGCAATATCCGGCAGGCGCCCTCACCCACACCGCCCATGGTTTGGGCGTGGCGACAATGATGCCTTACGTAATGACCTATAACAGCCGCGTCGCCGCTGACGAGATGGCAGAGATCGGCGCGGCACTTGGCTTGGAGACGAAGGCGAGAACCACCGCCCAGATGGCAGCCGCCACGATCGAGGAGATCAGGCGATTGTTCGCGGCGATCGGCATTACGCCAACACTGGCGGATCTAGGCCTCCCTGCCGACAAGCTTGACTGGACCGCCGAGCAAGCGCTCGGCATCGACCGCCTGATCAAGAACAATCCGCGTGCTTTCGATCTCGGCACGATGCGACGCCTCGTTCAGGCTGCCCATGACGGCGACCTCGCCGCCTGCGTTATGTGAAAACGGAACAAAGCGATGAATTTGAACGCTCAGCAACTCGACCAGGACGGCTATGACGTGCGCGGTTTCTCGCACGGACTCTACATCGACGGTGCTTGGCGACCGTCCTCCGACGGTCGGCTCATCGATGTCGTCGATCCCTCCTCCGGGGCGGTGATCGCGGCGGTTCCCGATGCGACAGTCGAGGACGCGACCGCCGCCGTCGAAGCCGCGGCCAAGGCGGCCAAAGGATGGCGGGAGACGGCGCCGCGCAAACGCTCGGAAATCCTTCGGCGCTGTTTTGAGCTCATGGTCGAACGCTCCGAAACGCTTGCCATGCTGATCTCGCTGGAGAACGGCAAGGCGCTGCGCGACGCGCGCGGCGAGGTAGCCTATGCAGCCGAGTTCTTCCGTTGGAATGCTGAGGAAGCGGTCCGCATCACCGGCGAGTTCGGCACCGCGCCCTCCGGCAGCAATCGCATCGTGGTCGATTATGAGCCGATCGGAATTTGCGTGCTGATCACACCATGGAATTTTCCGGCCGCTATGGCGACCCGCAAGATCGCGCCGGCGCTGGCGGCAGGCTGCACTGTCGTCCTGAAGCCGGCAAGTGAAACACCGCTGACGGCCTATGCGCTGGCAGCACTCTACAGCGAAGCCGGCGTGCCTACCGGTGTCGTCAACGTGCTGACCACGACCAGTCCCGGGCCGCTGACTTCGGCCATGCTCGCCGATCCACGCGTCAGGAAGCTGTCCTTCACGGGGTCGACGGGTGTCGGCCGAACCTTGCTCGGCGAGGCTTCAAAGCATGTCATTTCCTGTTCGATGGAACTCGGCGGCAATGCCCCGTTTGTCGTCTTCGACGATGCCGATCTCGACGCCGCCCTCGACGGCGCGATGATTGCCAAGATGCGCAACGCCGGCGAGGCCTGCACCGCCGCCAATCGCCTCTATGTGCAATCGGGAATCCATGATGCTTTTGCCGACGGGCTCCGCAAGCGCATGGCGGCACTTAAGGTGGGAGCAGGCCCGAATGCAGACACAGAATGCGGGCCGATGATCACCAGAAAGGCTGTCGACAAGATCGACCGCCTGGTCAAGGACGCCGTGGGCCGGGGAGCCAAGGTGCTTTGCGGCGGGGCGATTTCGGAGGAAGAAGGATTCTTCTATCCGCCCACAGTGCTGTCCAATGTGCCGCCCGATGCGGAGATGGCGCACGAGGAGATTTTCGGCCCGGTGGCACCCATCACACGCTTCGACACCGAGGCCGAGGCGATCGCACATGCTAACAACACGGAATATGGCCTGGCCGCTTATATATACACACGCGATGTTGGACGCGGCATGCGGGTGGCGTCGGGGATCGAGGCCGGCATGATCGGCCTCAACCGGGGACTGATGTCGGATCCGGCCGCACCATTCGGAGGTGTCAAGCAGAGCGGCCTTGGCCGCGAAGGCGGCCAGCACCACGGCATCGCCGAGTTCATGGAGGCTAAATATATTGCCGTCACCTTCTGAACCGGCAGTCATGTCAAAGGACCCTTTCCGCACGCGCGACCATGTGGCCGATTTTGACGATATCGTGGCCGACATAGTGACTCGCAGCGCCGAAAGCCGGGCGACCCTGCCGATGTCGGCTAATATCGCCTATGGCGAGGGCGAGGCCGAAAGGTTGGACCTGTTCTTTCCGCCCGGCGCGCGCAGGGATCTTCCCGTGCACATCTTCATCCATGGTGGCTACTGGCGCATGTTCTCCAGGAGCGACTATTCTTATGTAGCGAACACAGTCACCAAAGCTGGGGCGATCGCGGTCATCGTCGACTATGCGCTGATGCCCGAATTCAGGATGGCGGCAATCGTCGGCCAGGTCCGGCGTGCCAAACAATGGGTGCTGGACCATATCGTCGACCATGGCGGCGACCCTGACCGGCTAAGTGTAAGTGGTCATTCGGCGGGCGCGCACCTGGCCACATTCCTGTTCGAAAAGACGCCACTGCCATCACGCATACGTGCGGCGCTGCTGCTAGGCGGCCTTTACGATCTCAAGCCCCTTCAGACGTCCTTCCTCCAGCCGCTAATCGGAATCACGGACGAGGAGGCAGCTGCCTTCACCCCAATGACGCGGTGGCATGACCCGGGGACGGCAGCGACCATTCTCGTCGGAGATCAGGAAACGTCACCTTTTCACCAGCAGGCCGCCGACTTCAGAAAGCGCTTGCGCGCGCAGGGGCACCTTGTCTGCGACCTCCGCCTGAATGACCGAAACCACATGAACAGCGTGCGTGACCTGGGCATCAGCGGCACACAATCTGGCGATTGCCTGATAGCGATGATCGAAGGAAACGGCCTATAGGAACGGAACCTAGGGAAAGTAGAGCCCGCTTGAAAGTACCGTCACGGGGATCGCGGCACGCTATCGGCATCGGCTGAGCTTTGCGGCAGGTGAAATCCGGCAGAGGATACAACCGATGATTCCTCATCCTCTTTCTCCACACTGCATGCGGGTGGTGCCGATCGACCATCGCGACGCCCACCGCTCGGTCGGCATCATCACCGCGCGGGGCTATGTGCACCACTCCTTCTCCGAACAGCTGATGAACCTCATCCGCACCAATTTGCGCGAACTGGCAAACTGAACATCGCCTTCGGACAGGCACCTTGCACGAGCGCCGAGAATGGTGCGTTGGGAACGCCGTCATTGGCAGCCCAGCCTCACCTGAATATCAGCGCACGCTCAGTCGGTCTGGATCCAGATCGACTTGGTCTCCAGATATTCATGCAGATGTTCGATGCCGCCCTCGCGGCCGTAGCCGGACATCTTCATGCCGCCGAACGGCACCGCCGGGTCGATGGCGTGGTACATGTTGACCCACACCGAGCCGGCCTTGATGCGGCGGGCGAGCTTGTGCGCGGTGCCCAGATGACTGGTGAAAATGCCGGCTGCCAGGCCATAGGGCGTCGCATTGGCCCGCGCAACGGCTTCGTCGAGCGTGTCGAACGGCATCGCCGAAATCACCGGACCGAAGATTTCTTCACGCGCGATGGTCATCTTGTCCGACACCGCGCCGAAGACGGTCGGCGCGATGAAATTGCCGCCGTCGTAGGACTCGCCGGTCAGTCGCGACCCGCCCGCTATCAGTTCCGCGCCTTCGTCGCAGCCGGCCTTGATATAGCCCACCACCTTGCCGGCCTGCCTGGCATTGATGAGCGGGCCGATTTCGGTTTCCGCCTCAATGCCATGGCCGATGCGAAGCCTGCCGGCAAACTCGGCGACCCGGCGCACGAATTCGTCATGGATTTCGCGCGCCACGAACAGCCGCGATCCGGCGATGCAGATCTGGCCCGAATGCACGAACACCGCCATCGCGGCGACAGGAACCGTTTTGTCGATGTCGGCATCCCGGCAGACGATGATCGGCGATTTGCCGCCGAGTTCCAGGGAAACGCGCTTGAGGTTGGTCACGCCCGCCCGCGCGATGGCCTGGCCCGTCACCGTCGAGCCGGTGAAGACGATCTTGTTGACGTCGGGATGTTCTGCAAGCCGCGCACCGGCCTCCGCCCCGGTGCCGGTGACGACGTTGACGACGCCGTCGGGAACGCCGGCTTCCTGCATCAGCCTGGCGATCAGCAGCGGCGTCAACGAGGCATCCTCCGAGGGCTTCAGCACGATGGTGCAGCCGGTGGCGAGCGCCGGCGCGATCTTCCAGATCGAAGCGGCGGTCGGAGCGTTCCAGGCGATGATCGCGCCGACAACGCCCACCGGCTCGCGCCTTGTGAAGCTGACGATCTCGCCAGGGATCGAATTGTCTATGGATTCGCCATGCAGCGCGGTCGCCATGCCCGCATAGAAGCGCAGCATGCCGATGACGCGCCGCCGGTTGGCGAGCGTGCGCGTGATCGGCAGTCCCATGTCGAGAGTGTCGGAAACGCTGAGTTCTTCCCAATGGGTCTCGAAGAGATCGGCGATGCGCAGAAGCACGCACTGCCGCTCATAGGGCGAGAATTTCGACCACGGCCCTTCGAAAGCCGTGCGCGCAGCGGCTACCGCCGCATCGACGTCCGCCGCCGAGCCACGCGGCACGGTGGCCAGCACTTCGCCAGTCGCCGGGTTGAGCGCCTGCATCTCCTGGCCGGACTGTGCCGGAACCCACTTGCCGCCGACGAACATCGGCCGGAATTCGCCGTGGTAGAGCGCCGTGGCCTTCGCCCGCGGGTCGAAATTCAGCGTCATCCCTTCCTCCTCACAATCCGTGGTGACTATGCCTCCCACGCCGGTCGACCTCAAACAAGGAAAGCTAAAAGGGCGTTCAGATAATCGGACTGTGCAATGTACGCGACTCCCCGATGATGCCGGCAATGGAGGAACAGATATGAGACATGCTGGCAAGGTCGCCATCGTCACTGGCGGCGGTTCGGGATTTGGCGAAGGCATCGTCAGGAAATTCGTCACAGAAGGTGCGCGGGTCGTGTTGATGGACCGTGATGAGGCCACCGCGGCCCGCGTTGCTGCCGAAGTCGGCGAAAATGTGCGGCCAATCACTGGCGACGTCTCGACACTCGCAAGCTTCGAAGCGGCGGCAGACCTGGCCCGCTCGGCCTTTGGCGGTCTCGACATACTGGTCAACAATGCCGGCGTGGCCCAGCCGCCCCTGGCGCTCGATACGATGGACGAAGAGATGTTCGACCGGATCGCCAACGGCGGCGTCTCGCCTCGCCCGAATTTGACTTGGTGCAATGCTTCAAGGGCTGGGCGATTGCCGCCACCCGGGCCATGGCCGTGGAACTCGCACCGTTCGGCATCCGCGTCGTCGCCACCATTCCGAGCCTGAGCCACAGCGCCTGCCTGGCGGCAGGCGGTTAGCCGCCGCCGCCCATGGTCACGGACATGAAGGCCCGGAAGGCCGCCGCTGCCGGTTCGATTGATCTGTCACGCGACCAGGCCAGGCCGACATCCATAGTGGGGATGGGCTCGACAAGCCCGCGCACTTCGATGCGCTGCCCCTCCAAGGACCAGGGGCGGTAAACCATGTCGGACAGGACAGTGACCCCCATGCCGGCAGCCACGAGCGACCGCACGGCCTCGACCGAACTGGTGGTAAGGACGGCGCGGAGCGAAAGCCCCGCGGCATCCCAGTAACGGGCGGCCGTCGTACGTGCCTCGTCAACCGTCAGCATGACATAATCTTCCGCCGCCACATCGGTGAGGCTGATTTCCTGTCGCGCGAGCAGGTGATGATCAGCCGAAAGCCAGAGCCGGCGGTTCGACCGCATCAAGACCTCCTGCGCCAACTCCTTGGTGTGCTCCAGGTTCGACACCAGCATCACGGCCATGTCGATGTCCCCGCACATCAACCCGCTTTCGAGAGCGTCTCGGGGCAGTTCCAGCACCTCGACCTCGATCTCGGGATAGGTCTTTCGAAACCGGGCGTAGTGGCGCGACATGTAGTAGCCGACGACCGTGTAGGTCATGCCCAGCCGCAGCTTGCCCGCCAGACCTTTCCTATCGCGCAACGGGCTTCGGACGGCGGCAGCGACGGCCCCGGTGATAACCCGCGCATGTTCAAGAAACCGCGCGCCCTCCATCGTCAATCTTACGCCAGCGTGGTTACGCTCCAAAAGCCGTACGCCCAGGTCAGCCTCAAGCGTCTTTATCGCCGCAGTGACCGCCGATTGCGAGATGTTGAGTTCCACCGCAGCATGACTGACCTGTCCGCTCTCGGCGGTCGCGATAAAATAATCAAGCTGTTTCAAGGTGATGGTCATGGTGCGCTCCGGCCCAGAACCATTATCTGTTTTTTTGATATGACAATCAATAAACTACTATTTCACAAAAGCCTTCGCATGCGCAAAAAATGCTGCAACGCCGCAAAGACGGCAGCTTCGAGGGGTAACAATGCGATGGCGGTGACGCTAAACTGCGACATGGGCGAAAGCTTTGGCCTCTACAAGGTTGGCGATGATATGGGCATGATGCCCATCATCGACGTTGCCAATGTCGCCTGTGGTTTCCACGCTTCTGATCCGGATCACATGCACGCCGCCGTCCGCAGCGCCAAGGCGATTGGCGTCAAGATCGGCGCCCATCCAGGCTTGCCCGACATTCAGGGTTTCGGCCGGCGCGAGATGCGGATGACCCGCGAAGAAGTCAGGAACACCATCATTTACCAGGTGGGAGCGCTTGCCGGCTTCCTCAAGGCCGAAGGTGTGGAACTCCACCACATCAAGCCGCATGGCAGCCTTTACTTCATGGCCATGCAGCAGGAGGCAATCGCCCATGGCGTGTGTGACGCGGCAGAGGTTTTCGGCGTACCCCTCTTCGGCATGACGGGCACCCTGCATGAGAAGATCTATCAAGAGCGTGGTATCCCTTTCGTCGCCGAGTTCTATGCCGATCTCGACTACGATGCCTCCGGCAAGCTGATCTTGACACGCGTTCATGACGCCAAGGACCCCGCAGAGATGGCCGAGCGGTGCGTACGCGCCATCAGGGAGGGCGAGGGCACGGCAGAGGACGGCAGTTTCTTCCCCGTACGCTGCGAAACCATCTGCGTGCATTCCGATACGCCGAACGCCATCGAAATAGCCAGGGCCGTGCGCACCGCAATCGCCCCCTGGCACTGAACTCGACCGAACCCGCCCGCGCGGGCGGTTCCAAATTAGTCTGTCCGCAGTTTTCCGGAGCTTTTTATGGCCCAGATTCTTTCGCCTCTTCCCGGCACTTTTTATCGGAGCGCTTCGCCAGACCAGCCGCCCTACAAGGCGGATGGCGACGCGGTTTCCGCCGGAGACGTAATCGGTCTCATCGAAGTGATGAAGTCGTTCCACGAAGTGAGGGCCGAGACGGCCGGTACGAACATCCGCTTCATTGCCGACAATGAAGACCCCATCATGGCCGGCGCACCTATTGCGGATCTCGACTGATGCTGAAAAAGCTTCTGGTTGCCAACCGGGGCGAGATAGCGGTCAGGATCATCCGGGCCGCGCAAGATTTGGGGATCACCACCGTGGCGGTGTATTCGGCCGCAGACGCCGAGTCGCTCCACGTCCAGCTTGCGGACGAAGCGGTCAACATCGGCCCACCAGCAGCAAAGAAGTCCTATCTCAATGTCGAAGCAATTCTGAAGGCTGCCCGCGACACCGGTTGCGACAGCGTTCATCCAGGCTATGGGTTCCTTGCCGAGAATGCCGCGTTTTCCGACGCGGTCACAGGCGCTGGATTGGTCTTCGTCGGCCCGTCGGGAGATGCGATCCGGATGATGGGAGACAAGGTCTCGGCGCGATCCGCCGCCGCCGCTGCAGGTGTCCCTGTGGTGCCTGGCTCGGCTGGCCGGGTCGAGGGCCTCAAGGCTGGCCACGAGGTGCTGACCGCAACCGGTTTTCCGGTGATGATCAAGGCGGCGGCAGGCGGCGGTGGGCGGGGCATCCGCATCGCCAACTCGCTCGCCGAGTTCGAACAAGCCTTTCCTCAAGCCGAAGCAGAAGCCCTCGCCGCCTTTGGCGACGGTGGCCTCTACATGGAAAAGGTGATCGGCAAGGCCCGCCATATCGAGGTGCAGGTGCTGGCAGACGGAAGCGATGCCATCCACTGCTACGAGCGGGAGTGCTCACTGCAGCGGCGACGCCAGAAGGTTTGGGAGGAGGCGCCGTCGCGCGCACTTTCAGACAGGCTGCGCGAGGAGCTCTGCGCTTCGGCGGTCGCCTTGGCCAAGGCGGTCAAATACTCTGGTGCCGGCACGGTAGAGTATCTTTATGACGATGAAGCAGATCGCTTTTACTTCATCGAGATGAACACCCGTATCCAGGTCGAGCACCCGGTCACCGAAGCGATCACCGGCATCGACCTCGTTGCGGAGATGCTTCGCATCGCCGGCGGCGAGAAGCTGCGGATCCGGCAAGGCGATGTCTCCGTCAAGGGGCATGCGATCGAAGTCCGGCTCAATGCCGAAGACCCGGCGAAGGAGTTCGCTCCATTCCCGGGGCAGGTGGCCGAGCTTCGCATTCCCGGCGGTCCGGGCGTACGCTTCGATTCGATGCTCTACCAAGGCTATCAGGTGCCGCCCTTTTATGATTCGCTGCTTGCCAAGCTGATCGTGCATGCAGAGACGCGCGAGGCGGCGATAGTGCGCCTGATCCGCGCGCTCAACGAGTTGAAGATCGGCGGGCTCAAGACCACCAAGCCGCTGTTTCTTGCGCTGGCCGCCGATCCGGCGGTGCGGGCGGGAGACGTGCATACCCGCTGGCTGGAAGGCTGGCTCATCGAAAACGCCGCAGCATTAGCGGGTTAAGGAGGGACCGATGTCGATACGATTCAACTTCGGCGGTGACGAACATATCTTCGGCGAGGTGTCCGAAGAAATGTCGCTCACCTCCTTCTTTACCGGCCTTTCGATGACCAACGCGGTGCGTACGGCAGGCATTCGAGGTGTCACCGAGATCTGCCCAGCCAACGCCAGCTTCCAGATTCGCTTCAACCCCGACATCGTCAAGCCGCAGGATTTGCTCCGCGAACTGAAGTCGATGGAAGAGGCGGCCTCGAAGGCGGACCCGGTGCTGAAGACCCGGATCATCGAACTGCCGGTTTATTTCCAGGATCCATGGACGCGTGAAACCTGCTTGCGCTTCCGCGAGCGCCATCAGGACCCGTCCTCCACCGATCTTGAATATTCGGCCCGCATCAACGGCTACGCCACGGTGGAAGAGTTTATCGCGGCCTATTCCGGCCAGCCCTGGTTCGTATCCATGGTCGGCTTCGTCGCCGGACTGCCCTTCCTGTACCAGATGGTTGAGCGCAAGAAACAGATTCAGGCGCCGAAATACTTGCGTCCACGCACCGACACTCCCAAGCTCACCATTGGCCATGGCGGCTGCTTTGCAGCGATCTATTCGGTGCGCGGCGCTGGCGGCTACCAGATGTATGGCATAACCCCGGCCCCGATCTACGACCCGACCAGGAAGGTGCGCTACCTCTCCGATGACATGTGCCTGTTCAAGCCAGGCGACATCGTCAAGTTCAAGGCCATTGGCCGCGATGACTACGACGCCACGCTGGAGGAAATCGAAGCCAATCGGTGGCAGCCGACGGTTCGCGAGTGCACCTTCAGCCTGAAGGACTTCAACAGCGATATCTACGGCACCAATGCAAAGCTGATGGAGCTTATCAATGGCCGTTAAGGTAATCTCTCCCGGCCTCTCCACTTCCGTGCAGGACCTTGGCCGACCAGGCCACTATCATGTCGGCATTCCCGAAGGCGGCGGCATGGACCGCTTTGCCACACGCATCGCAAACCTGCTTGTCGGCAACGATCCGGGTGCCGCGGTGCTCGAAGCCACCTTCATGGGCCCCGAACTCGAATTCACCCAATCCGCGGTCGTCGCCGTCACGGGTGGAGAGCTCCCACCCAAACTCAATGGCGAGGAACGGCCTACCTGGGAAAGCTTTCCGGTCAAGGCCGGTGACCGGCTTTCCTTCGGCTTCCTCAAGGGCGGCGCGCGCGCTTATCTGGCCGTCTCCGGCGGCATCGACGTACCCGTGGTTCTCGGTTCGCGCTCGACTTACATTCTGGGCGCACTCGGCGGCCATCAGGGCCGCACGCTGAAGGCGGGTGATGAGCTTCCCCTCGGCGAAGGTTCCGGCAAAGCCGGTCTTTCACTGCCTGCAAATCTGCGCCGCGCGGGCAATAGTCCGGCGGAACTCAGAATGCTTCCCGGCATGTACTGGCATCGGATCACCGAGGCTGCCGGCAATCGGTTCTTTGAGGAAACCTGGAAGGTCGCGCCCGAAGCCGACCGCATCGGCTATCGCTTCCGGGGCGGGACGCCGCTGGAGTTCGTCGAGCGCGAGCAGCCTTTCGGTGCGGGCTCCGACCCCTCGAACATCGTCGATGCCTGCTATCCCTACGGATCCGTCCAGGTGCCGAGTGGCACGGAGCCGATCGTTCTTCACCGGGACGCGGTTTCGGGTGGCGGGTACATGATGCTGGGCGTGGTGATATCGGCCGACATGGACCTTATCGCCCAGCTCCAGCCGCACACCCCGGCGCGCTTCGTTCCGGTGACGCTGGAAGACGCGCTTGCCGCGCGAACCGAACAGCGCGCCGCGCTGGCGCGTGCTGAAGGGCATCTGGCCGGCTGACGTCAGCCGGAAAAATGCCGGCGGAGGAGCCGGTGGCGAGGAGATCGGCCGGCCAAAACCGACCGTGCGTGGCGGAAGACAAAATCCGGTGCGCGAAACGACAAGACGACGCCGGGCAACGGCGTGAATTTGGCATCCGAGCAGTCCGCTAGAGACCGCCGGAACCGACAGGGGAAGACATTTGCAACGTGACTGGCCGCAAGGCCGGATGCTTCGCGCCTTTCCGTCGGTAGAAAGAAGGAAAGGGTCATGAGTCATCTGAGCGCGGAGAACGTCTCGGTATCGTTTGCGGGGCTGAAGGCCCTGTCATCGGTAGACCTCCAAATTACGCCCGGCCGCATCAGTGGCCTCATCGGCCCGAATGGCGCTGGCAAGACCACGCTCGTCAACGTGCTGACCGGCTTCCAGGCACCGACGGAAGGCACCGTCAAGCTCGACGGGGCGGCACTCACGGGTCTCAAGCCTCATCAGGTCCGGCGGCGCGGCATCGCCCGCACCTTTCAGGGTGGGCGGCTCTTCCGCGACCTGCCTGTGCTGGACAATTTGGAGGTAACCGGCGTTGGTCTGGGAATGAGCCGGCGCGCTGCCGTCGCCGAAGCGGAAGCGATGCTCGACTGGATAGGCATCGGTGCGCTGGGCACCCGCATTGCCGGAACGTTGCCATATACGGACGAGCGCCGCGTCGCCATTGGCCGCGCCCTGATGGGACGGCCCGCATACATCCTGCTCGACGAGCCCGCGGCTGGCATGAGCGCACTGGAGGCGCGGGAGCTTTCGGCCCTGATAAGACATATCGCCAGCGATCTCGGCTGCGGTGTCCTGCTCATCGAGCACAATGTCGGGCTGGTGCTCGGCCTCTGCCAGCATATCGTCGTGCTCGATTCCGGAGCGATCATCGAGGAAGGCCCGCCTGCCGCGATCCGCGACAGCGAAAAGGTGCGCCACGCTTATATGGGCACAGCCGCAAACACCGACCTGCCTGTGCTGGAGGCGATGGAATGAGCCTGCTCGCCCTTTCCGATATCACCATCCGCTACAGCCGTCTCACGGCGGTCCGAAATGTCTCCTTCTCCATGGACGAGGGAGAAATCCTGTTCATCACCGGCCCGAACGGAGCCGGGAAGTCTTCGCTGCTGCGCGCGATCGCCGGTGTTACGCCGGTGGCGGGCGGGCGGATCGACCTTGCAGGTCATGAGATCACCGGCCAGGCGCCGGAGAACATCGCCCGGCTCGGATTCTCCATGGTGCCGGAGGGGCGCGATGTCTTCGGCTCGCTGACGACCGAAGAGAACCTTCTGGTCGGAACCGGCATGCACGCCCGCGAACGCGGCTGGCGCGGCCGAGCGGCCGACGAACTCGAAGCCGTCTACGCAACCTTCCCGATGCTGAAAGAGAGGCGGCACGGGCAGGCGGGATTGCTGTCCGGCGGGCAGCAGCAAATGCTGGTCATCGGACGCGCGCTGATGACCAATCCGCGGCTTGTAGCCATCGACGAGCCTTCGCTGGGCCTCGCCCCCAACATCAACGACCAGGTCTACGAGCGGCTGATCGCGCTGCGTGCGCAGCGCCAGCTCACGCTCCTGATCGTTGAGCAGAGCTCGGCCCGGGCGATGATGGTGGGCGGGAGGATGATCCTGATGCGTGGCGGACAGATCGTGCTCGATGGCGACGCGCGGACGCTCGGCAATGGCGAGGCGATCCAGGCTGCCTATTTCGGCTACGAGGACAATTGAGATGCTTCAGATCCTGTTCGACGCACTCTCGCTTGGCTCGCTGTACGCGCTCGGAGCGCTTGGCATTGCCCTCATCTTCGGCGTCATGCGGCTGGTGAACTTCGCGCATGGCGACGTCATCGCCTTCTGCGTCTTCGCGCTGCTATGGCCGTCTACGGACGCAATGGCCATCGTCTTCGCCGGCCAATTGCCGTGGTACCTTCTGGTTCCCTTCGTCCTCCTCTGCGGGGCCGGGCTGTCGGTTTTGTGCGAAATCGTCGTCTTCAGGCGGTTCCGCCAGGCAAATCCGGCAACCATGATGATCGCCTCCTTCGCGCTCGGTTTCGTAATTCGCTACTTCCTGCTCATGCTGTTCTCCAGTCGGCCGAAATCGATTTCGCTGCTGCCCGAACTGTCCCAGCCGGTGGCGATCCTCGGTGCCCGGCTTCCCCTCCTCCAACTCATAACGATCGTGACTACGATGGTCATCCTGATCGGCCTGACATTGTTCCTGCGTCAAACTCGCTTCGGCCTGGAGATGCGGGCGGCGGCCGAGAATTTCTCGATGGCCCGCATGCTGGGTGTGCGTGCGAACCGGGTCATCATGGGTGCGTTCGCCCTCTCCGGCGCGTTGGCCGCCGCCATTGCGCTGATCTTTGGCGCCCAGACAGGCACGCTGGACATCCAGATGGGCGCCTCGATCATGTTGATGGCCTTCATCGCCACCGTCATTGGCGGCCTCGGCAGCCTTGGGGGGGCCGTGCTCGCCGGCTTCCTGCTGGGTGCCGCCTCGGTGATCATGCAGGTCATGCTGCCCATCGACGCCCGGCCATTCCGCGATGCCTTTGTCTATGGAGCGGTCATCCTCGTCCTCCTCTTCCGCCCGCAGGGGCTTATTGCCGCGCGCGGCACCAAGGAAAGGGTCTGATTTCATGGGTGTCGCCGCCTCCCTCACCAACTCTACCGCTGCCGGTGCCGCGGCTGCCGAGCGAAAGCCCGCCCGCTTCGCGCTTGCCCGCCGCACAATCCTGACGCCGGTCCTGCTTTCTCTGCTGCTGCTGGCCATCGCGCTGATCACGGTGATGACCGGATCGCGGCCCTTCAACCAGACGGTGATCGACGTGTTCGTCCGTGTCATCCTCGTCGTGGGCCTATACATCTTTATCGGAAATTCCGGCGTTCTCAGCTTCGGGCATATCGGCTTCACCTGCCTTGGCGCCTACGCGGCCGCATGGCTCACCATCAATCCGATGATGAAACGCGGTTCGCTGCCGGGACTGCCCGAATGGCTGCTGGCGACCCGTTTGCCCTACTGGCAATCGGCTGTGCTGGCGGCATTGTTCGCCGCCCTCGCCGCTCTCATTTTCGGGCGGGTGCTGATGCGGCTATCGGGCATCGCGGCTTCGATCGCGACCTTCGCGATGCTCGCCATGATCAACACAATTTATTCCAACTGGGAGAGCGTGACCGGAGCGACCTCATCGGTCGTCGGCATTCCGATCGTGCGCGTGATCTGGCCGTATCTCATCGGCGCCGTGGTCGCAATCTTCATCGCCTGGGCGCACGCGATCTCCCGGTCCGGCCTGGCCCTTCGTGCTGCCCGCGACGAGCCCACCGCCGCCGCGGCTTCCGGTATCGACATTCCCAGGGAAAGACTGGTGGCGTTCGTCGTATCGGGCGCGGTGATGGGGCTGGGCGGTGCGCTCATGGCTCATTCCATCGGCGTGGTCACACCCGATACATTCTATCTCGGTCTCACCTTCATCACCCTTTCCATGCTCGTCGTCGGCGGCATGGGCAGCCTGTCGGGGGGTGTGGTGGGTGTCGTCCTGCTGTCCGCCCTCATCCAGGCGCTGCGCTGGCTGGAGGCAGGCGTACCGCTCGGCGAGTCCACTTTCGCCCTCCCGAAAGGGGTTCAGGAAATAGCCCTCGGCGTCATCATGATCGTGATCCTCGCGCTTCGCCCATCCGGACTCATGGGCAACCGCGAGCTCACCTTACCTCGCAGCAGTCGCAACAAGTGACCGGCGGCACAAGCCCGACCGGAAAACAAAAAAGGAGACGTGCATGACATACAAAATGAGAATTGTCGCAACCGCTCTGGCCTCGATGTCCATCACATACCCGGCCCTGGCAGATGACAAGACCATCGTCGTCGGCTTCGCCACTGCGGAGTCGGGCTTCATGGAGGCCTATGACAAGCCTGCCCAGGAGGCGGCCTTGATCCGCATCGACGAGATCAATGCGGCTGGCGGTCTGCTTGGAAAGCAGATCAAGGTCGTCAAGGCCGACACCAAGTCCGACCGGGCCGAGGGCGCCAAGGCGGGCCTTTCCGTGCTCGACCAGGGTGCCGATCTCGTGGTCGTCTCCTGCGACTACGACTTCGGATCGCCGGCTGCGCTCGCGGCCGAGGACGCGGGCCGTATCTCCTTCTTCCTGTGCGCGGAATCGGTCAAGGCCGGTATCCAGGGTGTCGGCCCGCACAGCTTCTCCGCGTCTGTGCTGGCGGCCGTGCAGGGAGCGACCATGGCCGAATGGGCATTCAAGGAAAAGGGCGCAAAGGACTTCTACCGTCTGCTCGATACCTGGACGGCCTACAACAAGGGCATCTGCGACGGCTTCGACTGGATGATGCCGAAGCTCGAAGCCCAGGGCGCGAAGCTTGTCGGTGAAGACACCTTCAAGAACGAGGATGCCTCCATTGCCGCGCAGATCACCCGCATCAAGTCTCTGCCGAAGGAGCCGGATGCGATCATGCTTTGCACGATGATGCCGGGCGCCGTCTCGGCCATCAAGCAGCTTCGCGCCGCGGGTATCAACTCCATGATCCTGAATGGATCGGGCGTCGACGGTAGCTATTGGCTCTCGGCTGTGCCCGATCTGACGAACTTCTACGTCCCCGTTCAGGGATCGATCTATGGCGACGATCCCAATCCGGCCGTGCTGAAGTTCAATGCCACCTACAAGCAGAAGACAGGCGCCGATCCATCGAGCCAGTATGTCTTTCCGGGTTACGTCATGGTCGACGTCTGGGCCAAGGCGGTGGAGCGTGCAGGCACGGCCGATGCCGACGCGGTCGTCGCGGAACTGGAAAAGATGAAGAATGAGCCGACACTGTTCGGGCCTCGTACCTTCACGCCGGAACTGCATCACCAGAACCAGACCCGGTACCTGATCGTCGAGACCAAGGCCGGCAAGCCGGGTGTTGTAGGCAACTGGACGATTTCCGAGCCGGTACCGATGGAAGCCTTGCTCAAGTAGGAAAGATGGCCGGATAAGTCCGGCCCTTCATATGCGAAAGGCCCGGTTCTTTTGGGACGACCGGGCCTTTCGTCTTTTGAGGATCTCGCCTTTGGAAAAAACGAGGGCGGCCCGCTTGGACCGCCCTCGTCGCCCGATGAATTCAGATTTTCGCTATCCTCGCGCTTTGCGGTACGAATCCTTGAGCGCTATGAGCTCCCCCGAGAAAGCGAAGATATCGCAGCCGTCGACTTCGATTTGCTGCCCCGCTGCCGTGGTGCCGACGAAGCGCCATGATGAAAGCCCGGTGTCGCCCGTCACGATGTGCCGTCCCCTGATCCACGCGGCTTTCGGGAAGGCATCGAACAGCGCTGCATAGGCGACGCGCACTGCGTCACGCCCCACATGCTTGCGCCCTTCGGCATCGGGGCCGGCCGAGCCGTGGAAAGCGCAATTCTCAACCATGCAGTCCATCAGCGCGCCCACGTCGCGAGCGTTCCAGGCCGCGAGGAACCGGTCGAGCACGGCGAGCCGCCTGGCTGCGAGATCGCCAGCCTCAACGACCTCGACCTCGAGAAAGGCGAGCGGCGCATCGCCGGCATTGATGACATTGTGGGCCACACCCGTCCGCCGCGAGTAGGGCACCCCTTGAGTGAGAGCGGCTTGCGACTGCGCGCCGTCCGGGCCTTCGAGACCGAGCTTGCCGTCCGTAAGCGGCACGATGACGTAGTCATGGCCATGGATGTGCCAGCCGGTCTCGGCCCCGGTGGCAAAGCGCCATTCGGTGACCCGAAAGCGTTCGTCGTCGATATGGATGACCGGTTCGGCTTTCATGCGGGTCATTCAAGTCCCTCCTTGGCAACCGCACCGGTCAGGCGCTCAAGCGTCCGGCCCATGCGCGTCATGATTTCCTTCACATCGTCTTCTGTCGAGATCATCGGCGGGCAGAGCGCGAGCTGGTCGCCGATGGCGCGGAAGATGAGGCCTTCATCGTGGCCGATCCCTGCTGCGATAGCCCCTGCACGCCCAACTTTGGTGAAGGGGCGTTTCGTCGCCTTGTCTAGCACCAGCTCAACGGCGCCGATAAGACCGGTGCCCCGCGCTTCGCCGACAAGCGGGTGATCGGCGAATGAGCGGATGCCGGCCTGGAACGAC
The DNA here is from genome assembly GCF_003998295.1 of Mesorhizobium sp. M7A.F.Ca.US.011.01.1.1. Taxonomy (NCBI): domain Bacteria; kingdom Pseudomonadati; phylum Pseudomonadota; class Alphaproteobacteria; order Hyphomicrobiales; family Phyllobacteriaceae; genus Mesorhizobium; species Mesorhizobium sp. M7A.F.Ca.US.011.01.1.1. The sequence continues at coordinate 49,778 of NZ_RZRT01000016.1, read as the reverse complement.
GTCTCAAGGCGGGCCGCGTTTCCGATCAAGTCCCGCTCCTCGAAGATGGCGAGGTTTTCGAGACCCACCGCCGTCGCGACCGGATGACCCGACGCCGTGAAGCCGTGGCCGAAATTGCCGATCGTTGCGGTGTTGTCGGCGATCGCCTGATAGATCGCATCGGAGAAAATGACGGCGGCAAGCGGCATATAAGACGACGTGATTTGCTTGGAGACCGTCATGATATCAGGCGTGAAGCCGTATTTCTGAGCGCCGAAAGGCGTGCCGAGCCGCCCGAAACCACAGATCACCTCGTCTGCTATCAGAATGATATCATTTGCCCGGCAGATTTTCTCCACGCCTTCCCAGTACCCGACCGGCGGCGGCAGAACGCCGCCGGCTGCCATAAGCGGCTCGCCTATGAAGGCTGCGATGGTGTCAGCTCCTTCTTCCGCGATCACCGCTTCCAGCTCGGCGAGCAGGCGCGCCGTGAAGGCGGCTTCGTCTTCGCCTTCCATACCGAAGCGATAGAAGTGCGGACAGGTCAAATGGCGAACGGGAATCGCCGGCAGATCGAAGTCGCGATGGTTGACCGGCAGGCCCGTCAGGCTGCCGGAGGCGACGGTGATGCCGTGATAGCCCTTGGTCCGTGCCAGGAATTTCTTCTTTTTTGGCCGGCCCAGCGCGTTGTTCATGAACCACATCATCTTGACGATGGTGTCGTTGGCTTCCGAGCCCGACGACGTGAAGAAGACACGCGTCAGGTTTTCCGGCGTCATCTCCACAAGTTTCTCCGCCAGCCGGATGGATGGCTCATGCGCCTTGGAAGAGAAGGTGTGGTAGTAGGGCAGCTTCAGCATTTGCTGGTAGGCAGCGTCGGCCAACCGCTTTTCCGAAAAGCCGACGCCCACCGACCAAAGCCCGGCGAGCCCTTCGATGTATTCCTTGCCGCGTTCGTCATACACACGGATGCCGTCGCCTCGGCTGATGATCAGCGGCCCGGTTTCCTCGTGCTGACGCAGGTTTGTGTAGGGGTGCATGGAGGTGGCGATGTCGGCGGCGGCGAGAGAGTTGGAAAGCGCATCCATGGAAGTCCTCAGCGGCTTGGGGAAATGGTTCGGGCGGTGAGTTCGAGATAGTCCTCGATCCCATGCGTGGAGCTTTCACGATTCGGGAAACGAATCATGGCAGGCTGTTGGAATGGGTGTCGATGATCCGCCGCATCAGCGCGGCGACGTCGCGCGCATTCGGCGGATCGGAGTGGATGCAGACGGTGTCGAAGTCGACCGGGCGGATCGTACCGTCTGTCGTGACGAGTTCGCGTCGGGTAAGCGCCCCCACCATGCGACGCTCGGCAAGCTTCAGGTCGATGGCCGACTGGACGCGCGGGATGATCAGGCTGCCGCCGGGAGCGTAGGCAAGATCGGGAAAGAACTCGCCCACGAAGGCAACGCCGAGTTCGGCTGCCGCCGTCTCGTGACAGGTTCCCGCCATGCCGAAGAGAGGGACGCCGAACGGCTTGACCGCCGCGGCAATTGCTCGCGCAGTGTCCACATCGTGCGCGGCCATGCCGTAAATGATGCCATGCGGCTTGACATGACTGAGCTGCCCGCCCTCGGCGGCCAGCATTCCTGTCAGCGCACCGATTTGGTAGAGGAAGGCGGCTGTCAGTTCCTCGGGCTGAAGTTTCATCTCGCGCCGGCCGAACCCCTCGCGATCGGGAAGGGACGGATGCGCGCCAACCTGCTTTCCGTGCGAAAGCGCGAGCCGCACGGTCTTCAGCATCGTCCATGGATCGGAGGCGTGGAAGCCGCATGCGATGTTGGCGCAATCGATGTGAGGCATGATGCCGGCATCGTCGCCGAAACGCCAGTTGCCGTAACTTTCCCCCATGTCGCAGTTCAGGGTGACCATGGTTTGCTTGCCTCAGCCCAGAGTGTTCGACGCCCAGCCGGGGGCGATGTGCGGGAATTCCGGCGGTGGTTCGCGCTCATGCAGCAGTCGAAGCACGCGCGGCGGCGTCAGTGGCAGCTGCCGCACCGGCTTGCCGATGGCGCGTGCCACAGCGCAGCCGATCGCCGCGCCCACGGCCAGGATCGGGACCTCGCCCGCGCCCTTGGTGCCTAGAGGTCCCATCGACGGTGCGCCCTCGTAGAGATCGGCGGCGACCGGGATCACGTCCTGCGCCAGCGGCAGGCGATAAGTCTCGAAATCGTCCTGCGCGATGCGTCCGTCAGCGGTGATCGTCACCTCCTCATGCAGGGCGTAGCCGAGACCCTGCACGACACCACCCTGTATCTGGCCCATGACCGCGCGCGGGTTGAGTGCGCGGCCGACATCCTGCACCACGCGATAGGCCAGCACCTCGACATGGCCGGTGTCCGGATCAACCGCCACCTCGGCCTCGTGAACGACGAAGACGGGGATGTCGAGCGCATCGATGAAGTGCCCCATCGCGCAGCCGGACATTGCCGGAGTGTTCCTGGCGGTAAAGGCTCCGCTTCCGGTGATCGGGCCGGTGGTTGCCTGCGCATGGGCGACCACAGCGGGGATCGACATGCCGGAACCGGGACGTCCCGTGATCTCGACACGACCGTCCCGCAGCACCAAGTCTTCCGGTCGGGTCTGCAGCATCTCGCCAGCGGTCCGCAGCAGCTTCTCCCGCACTTCCGCGCAGGCAGCCACACTTGCCGCGCCGATGGACACGGTGGTTCGTCCGCCGCCAACGCCGACATCGAGACCGGCGGCATCCGTGTCGGCTTCGCGCACGATCACCTGGTCGGGAGCGAGGCCGAGTTGCCCGGCCACGATCTGCGGCAGGGATTGCACCATCGTGCCGGAACCAATCTCCACACCCGACGTGACCAGTGTTGCACTGCCGTCGGCGTTCAAATTCACCGTCGCCGCCGAAGGCCCGACGAAAACGAACCATGTGCCGACCGTGGTTGCAATACCATAGAGCCTGCCGTCGGCCTCGGCCTCTGACGTACCGGTACTGGCGCGCAGTGTCTCCATGCGATCGAGCATCGGACCCAGCACGTCGGCCTCGAAAACCTGGCCCGTGGCACCGAGATCGCCATCTCCCAGGACATTTTTCTTCCGGAACTCCATCGGGTCGAAGCCTAGCGCATCACAGATTTCGTCGGTGTGTCGTTCCAAAGCGAATGTGTTGTAGACGCCGTTGCAAGCCCGGAAAGCACCGTTGGGTGGTGTGTTGGTGTATACGGCGCGGCTGACGAGCCGCGTTGCGCCAACCCTGTAATTGCCGCCCAGCGTGTGCGCCGTCATCGTCGTCAGAAAAACCTGTTCGCCTCCATACGCGCCGCAGTCCATCAGCACGACCGCCTCGCGCCCGGCGATGTATCCTTCGGCAGTGACAGCGGACCGGATGCGGATTTCCGCATTCTCGCGGCAGAGGCAGGTTGCCATCTCTTCCTGTCGGGTATTTTCCAGGACCACCGTGCGCCCGGTCATCCGCGCCAGAAGTGCAGTGATAGGCTCGATGGATGCATCGAATTTCAGGCCGAACCCGCCGCCGACAGGGGGTACAGTGACCCGCACACGCCCGGGCGGAAGCTGCATGACCCTTCCGGTGACGTTGCGCACGGTCCAAGGCACCTGCGTCGAGGTCTGTATGTGAGCACGGCCGTCCTCCCAGGAGCCGATGGCAACGCGCGGTTCGAAGGGCACATGGTTCTGCCGGCCGACGGTAAAGCTGCTCTCGACAATGCGTATGTCGGGGCGGGCGAAGGCCGCATCGACGTCGCCGCGACTGGATTTTGCCTCCCATGCGATGTTGCCGGCACGCGCACCGCCCTCGGTGATCACCTCATAGCCGCGCCAGCCCTCGTGGACGAGACGGGCGGCGGGCTGGAGCGCTTCGGCCATGGTGGACACCGGTGCCAGCGGCTCGACCTCAAGCACGACGACTGCAAGCGCCGCCCGCGCCTGCTTCTCCGTTTCGGCGGCAATGACGGCGATTGGTTCGCCGTGATAGCGGATCGTGTCGATGGCCAGGAGCGGATGGTCGGCAATGCCGATGCCGTAGAGCCCTGGCGCATCGGCGCCGGTCGCCACCGCGCGCACACCAGGACAGCGAAGTGCTGCCGAAACGTCGAGCTTGCGGATCCGGCCAGCGGGAACGGTCGACCGCAGCAGCACCGCATGCAACATGTCGGGGCGAACTCGGTCGTTGGTGTATTTCGTGCGCCCGCGCAGCTTGTCCTGCGCATCGCGGCGGGAAAGATTCATCACCGTGGCGGACAGCTCAGACATGGATGCCTCCTACCACCTGGCCAGCCATCCGCGCTTGGTCGAGGCAGTCGGCCACGGCGTCGACGATCCGCTCATATCCGGTGCAGCGGCAGATGTTGCCGGCCATCGCGGCCTTGATTTCGGGACGGCTCGCATGCGGATTGTCACGCACGAACGCCGAAAGGCTCATGACCATTCCCGGAAAACACATGCCGCATTGCACGGCGTCGGCGGCCTCTAGACTGGCCTGGAGCGGGTGCAGCGCCTGGTTTCCGGAACTCAATCCCTCGATGGTCGTCACCGCGCATCCCTGGACGAGGCCAATCGGCTTCAGGCAGGACGGCACCGCCTCATCGTCGACATGTACGGTGCACGCGCCGCAGAAGCCTTCGCGGCACACGGCTTTGGTCCCCGTCAGGAATCGTTCCTGCCGCAGGATGTCGACGAGCGGCGTCATCGGATCGCCATCAAAGCGGCAGTCCTCGCCATTCAGCTGGAATATCACGGTCATACCAGGCGCCCGGTCTTGAGAAGTGCGGCAACACCGCGCTTGACCAGCGGGGCAAGAACCTGGCGCCGGTACCAACCCTCCGCTTCCTTGCCGTCGCGGCCCTGAAAATCATTGTGCTCCAGCGCAAGCCCGGCGGCGCGTTCCGGATCGAACGCAGAGGCCGAGTCCGCCGCCATGGCCTGTTCGAGCGCCGTCCAGCGCCGCGCTACCGGCTCCACCGAGCCGACGGCGATGCGACATCGTTTGTCTTTGTCTACCGCAAGCGAGACGATGGCGACCGGATAGTCGCCGGCTTTCCGAAGCGGCAGGCGGATATGAGCACTTGCGACAAGGTCGCGGCGCAGATGAATTCTCGTCACAATCGCTTCGGCCAGCAGCGTATGCCTGTCCTTGAGGAAATCTGAAATACCGAGAAGTTTTGGGCCTTCGAACGTCTCCAGTTCCACCGCCGCCTCACAGACGAGAAGCGCAGGGGCGAGATCGGCGGCGGCAAAGTCGAGGGCACAAAGGTTGCCGCCCACGGTGGCGACCTTTCGGATGCCGGGATTGGCCGCATTCTCCGCCGCGGCAACCAGACCTTCGAAGCCCACTGCCCCGTGCAACGCGCGGCCAAGGACTGCATGGGTAACGGCTGCGCCGATCACGACATGGTCCGGTTCGATTTCGACCTTGGACAAGGCGGGTATTCGGTGGAGTGCGACCACCGCCTCGGGAAGATCGACCCCGCGCCGTGGATCACGCATCATCCAGGTGCCGCCGGCAAGCACCGCCGCGCCTTGCCGGCGTGCGGCCATTGCCTCTTCAATCGTGCTGGCTGCGGTGAACGATCGTTCCACGCTTGGTGCCATCTGTCATACCCCTCGGAAGCAGCCAACTTTCGCGGCGCTGCGGCATTGTTGCTCCAGCTTTAGGCTCCTGTGAAATAGTAATTCTTTGAGTATCGTATCGAAAAAACAGATAACTCTGCGGCGTGCTCTTTGGCGCTCAGGCCCAGTGAGCGACCGTGCGTTTCTCAAAGCTCTCACGGAACTGGGCGGTGGTTTTGGGGAGCAGTTCGCCAGTCTCCCAGTCGAGGATCACGGCATAGTGCCGAACCGCATCGAGCGTATCGATCTCGCCGGAGCGGTATTTGCGCGCGACCTCCTCAGGATCCATGCGTGCCCAGTCCTTCCGTTTCGCCCGGATGTCGGCACGGCAGGCTTCGGTTGCCGTCCCGTCGATTTCGTACTGGCACAGGTCGCGGTCGATTTCGCGGATCACCACGCCGTAGTCAGTCTTGGCGCGCTCCAGAGAAACGTAGTCGTCGATCACGTCCTCCATCACCTTGCGGGGCTCGCGCTGCAGTGGATCGCCGAAACCGCCGCCGCCGGCGGTCGGACGAGCGAACTGGTCGCCTGTGTGGACGGAGTAATCGGAGAATACGGAGCCGAGCCAGATCTCGGTCTCTTCTCCGGCGCGCTTCATGGTCAAGCCGTGGGGCATCGACGGCAGGCCTCCTTCGACACCCCAGACGACAGCGCGCTCGCGGTCGCAAATATAGGACATGACGGCATTTTCAGCCTCAAGCAGCAACGAGGTCTTCTGCACGCCGACGCCGCCCCGCCATTTACCGGGTCCGGCTGAATCCTGCTTGATTTGGAACTCGACCGTCCGAGTCGGATTCACCCGTTCGTTGCCTTCGTTCGGTTGCGACATCAACCCGGTTCCGAAGCAGGCGGTGGTGACATCGGCACCATCCTTGCCGTTGCGCCCGCCCCAACCGCCGGGCAGCCATTCGTAGAACATGAAGATCGGCTTTTCGGGTTTGCGCGCGTCCCGTCCCCCGGCCAGCAGATATTCGAGGTTGAAGGCGCAGGCGATAGCGCGTTCGGGCATGATCTTCGACCACATCTCGAAGATCGCGTTCATGATCTTTTCGAACGGCATCAGGAACCCGGTCACCGCCACCGGCCATTCCGCACTGACGATGCTGTTCTTTGGCGCAGTCACCTCGATCATCCGGTAAAATCCGCTGTTGAGCGGGAGGTCCGGAAAGAAGGTTTTCATGCCGGCGACCACGGCCGAGAAGGTCGCGCCCGGGGCGGAATTGTACATCGAGGCAATGGTCGAATGGCTTCCCGTAAAATCGTAGTGGATCGTGTCGCCCTTGATCGTCATCTTGATGCGGATCGGGATCATGCCTTCGCCGGCACCGAGATCCCGGTCGATGTAGTCGACCGTCTCCCAGGTGCCGTCGGGTAGCTCCGCGAGACGCTTTCGCACGGCACGTTCGACGTAATCCTGAACCTCCTCCATCCCGCGCATGACCTGGCCACGCCCGTACTTCTTGACCAGCCGCAGCAGTTCGCGCTCGGCGGCCTGCGTCGCCTGCGCCTGGGAATGGATGTCGCCAATGATCGACGCGGGATCGCGCGTGTTGGCCGCGATCATGTTGGCAACATCGGAGCAGAAGCGGCCGCGCTGGAAAAGGCGCAGCGGCGTGATCCGCAGGCCTTCGCGGAACATGTCGCGGGCGGTGACGTCGAAGGAACCCGGCACCGAGCCGCCGAGATCCGACCAGTGTCCGTTCGACTGGGAGAAGCCGATCAGTTTGTCTTCATCGAAGATCGGTCGGACGAGCCGAACATCGCTGAAATGCGTACCGCCGGCATAGGGATCGTTGATTGCGTAGACGTCACCGGGTGCCATATCGCCTTCGAAAACCCGGATCACCTCCTTGCATGTGTTGTGCAGTGTGCCGACATGGACCGCGATGTCGTAGTTGCCCTGGGCAACGGAGTTGCCATCGGCGTCGTGCAGGGCGTTCGAAAAGTCTCGGTTGTAGATGACGAAGGAATAGCAGGTGCGAAGCATCTGTTCGGCCATCTGGTCGACGGTGGTGATGAAGGAGTTCTTCAGCACCTCGAACGTTACCGGATCGAGGCCAGGGCTCGTTTCAATCAGCTTTGTCATGTCTCAGCCTTTCGTCACGATGAGAATGTTCAGGAAGTCGTCGACGGTGGCGCTCATTCCCGGCGGAACCACGGTGGTGGAATCGAACTGTTCGACGATGGCGGGTCCCGCAAAGGCAGCGCCGGCCCTGAGTTGATCGCGTTCATAGACAGCCGCATCATGAGATACGCCGTCGAACCAGACGCCGCGGCGGCCGAGCGGCTCGGGCACATGAGGCAAGACTTCGTGTCGCGGCATCTCGGCTTTCGGGACGATGCCGATCGCCTTGACCGCGATGCGGAAGATCGACACCGGCGCCTCTTCGCGGCGGTAGTTGAACTCGCGTTCGTGCTCGTTGTGGAATGCCTCTATCAGCGAGCAGATGCTCTCGATCCGCGCCGGGGCTGACACCGCGAGCGAGCGCCACTGGCCCTGGTACATCATCTCGACCGTACGCTGCAGCGCCATGTCTTCGCGCGCCACGCCCTCATGGGTCAGACGCTCAACCGCCTGTTCTTCCATCAGAACAAAGGCCGTCTGCATCTCGGCGGGCGAGACCGTCGAAGCATCGGCCATGAAGCTTTCGGAGAAATCATGCTGCACGTCGACGAGAAGGCAACCGAGCGCGGAGGTGACGCCAGGATTGGGCGGCACGATCACGGTTGGAATCGAAAGCTCCTTCGCCACGGCCGCTCCGTGCAAAGCGCCTGCACCGCCGAATGCGACGAGCGCAAAGTCTCGTGGGTCATAGCCCCGGCTGATGGAGAGAAGCCGGACGGCATTGCCCATATTGGCGTTGGCGACGGCGATGATCGCCTCGGCCGCCTGGTGGAGTTCCATGCTGAAGGGTGTCGCCACAGTCTCCTGCACCGCCTGGGCGGCCAGGGCGGGGTCGAGCGTGATCTTGCCGCCCGCAAGGCTGGTGCCGAGACGACCGAGCACGACGTTGGCGTCGGTGTTGGTGGCAATGCGGTTGCCATTCTTGTAACAGGCCGGGCCCGGAAAGGCGCCGGCGGACTGCGGTCCGTTGCGCAAGCTGCCGCCCTCGTCCTGCCATGCCAACGAACCGCCGCCCGCGCCGATGGTCAGCACCTCGATGGAGGGGAAGCGGATCGGATATCCGAATTCGATGTACCAGTCTTTTGTGATGCGCGACTCCCCGTTCCATGCGAGCGAGACGTCGGTGCTGGTGCCGCCCATGTCGAAGCCGATCGAGTTCTGGAAGCCACAGAGATTTCCGATGAAGCGGCTTGCGATCGCACCGGCGGCGATGCCCGATCCTGCGAGCCGGGCTGAGAAATCCCTGACGCTTGCGGGTGTCATGACCCCGCCACCGCTGTGCAGCAACAGGAGATCTCGCTTGTATCCGGCCGCGGCAAGCTTTTCTCCGAGACGCGACACGTAGTCGACGACGACCGGGGCGCAGACGGCGTTGGCCATGGTGGTGGAAAAACGCTCGTGCTCGAAGATTTCCGGCATCACCTCCGAGGAGATCGAAACCGGCAGATCCGGCATGGCCTCCTTCAGAATCTCACGCATACGGCGCTCATTGGCGCCGTTGACATAGGAGTTCATGAAGCAGACGGCGATGGACTTGACCTGCCGTTTGACGAGAATTTCCGCGACGCGGTGAGCGGCCTCTTCGTCCAGTGCTTCCAGGATCGTGCCCTCGGCACTGACCCGTTCCCGGACTGTCAGCCGGTCGCGCCGCGGGATATAGGGCTTGGCGACATCCTTGTAGGTGTCCCAGAGGTCTTCCTTGTTGGCGCGGCGGATCTCGACAACATCACGGAAACCCTCGGTGCAGACCATTGCGGTGCGTGGCAGGCGGCGGGTGATCAGCGCATTGGTGGCGACCGTCGTACCATGAGAGAACAGCGTCACCTCCGAAAGATCGATGCGGCCCTGCTCCACGCCATTCATGATCGCCTGCATGGGATCGTCAGGCGTGGAGGCGGTCTTCTCGATGCGGATCGCGCCGCTATCTTCGTCCATGATGCAGATGTCGGTGAAAGTCCCTCCGACATCGACGGCAACTCTTATTCTGCTCATGACAGTTCCTTCGCGGGATATTTGCGGGCAAGGCCCGGCTTTCGCCGCCCTTGCCGGGGCGGCGTCGCAATAGATTATGGAATTGGCCCGGATTTCGCCGGGTCTAGTGCCGCTCTCTTGAGGTCGAAGCGCGGCCTGCCCGGTTCGCTGCTTCGCGACGGGTATCAGTCGGTGCGCAACCGAACCGCGTCCGGTAGTGCTTGCAGAATTGAGACTGGTCGGCAAAGCCCCAGCGGTAAGCAATCTCGGCAACGCTGCTGATGTTGGTCACCGACATCAGTTCCTCGGAGCAAAGTTCAAGCCGGGCGTCGCGGATGAAGCCGTTGATCGACTGGTTGCTGTCCTGAAAAAGAACCTGCAGGTAACGCAGGGAAATCCCGCAGGCATCGGCCACCGCCTGCGGGCCGAGGCCGGAATTCTTCAGATTGTCGCGAATATACTGCTCGGCACGATGCAAATGGCCGGCCCGGATCGACGAGATGCTGCTGTCCAGCACGCGATCGTCGCTCACGATCGACAGGCACAGCATTTCCAGGATGTGCCTGCCCATCATCTCACGAGCGACTTCAGTGATCTCATCGACATGGCCGATCGTGGTTCGCACCGTGTCAAGGAAGAGCGCGGCGACGCCTTGGGTTGCGTCGAAACTGAGCGCACTGAGCCGTTCGGCAGACCCGATCCGCGCCCGAACGCTCGACGACGGCACCTTCAGGACCCACAGCGCGTTTGGCTTGCCGTGCCAGAATTCGTAAGGCGCATCTCCCCTCTCAACGAGGAAGCCCCCCGGACCGCAATTGACGGTCCTCGACCCTTGCGAGAAATTCACCTCCGACATCTCCGGGATGGTGATGAGCAGGCTGGCGTCACGTTCGTTGAGGAAGTGGCGGCGATGGCGGCGATAGCTTACGGCATCGCAGCGCATTTTAGACACGCTGACGAGCCCAAGCGAGAAGGTTTCCAGCGTGCCTGAAAATTCACGACGGTTCCGATACTCGGTGTCGAGCGGAAAATAGGCTTCGGTAACAGCGGCTTGCCAGGCATCACCGCCTGTGGGACCGCCGATCGTATCGACGACGTATTTCATTCCCCGACCTTTCTGGTTGACCCCGGTTAGCCGGTGTTTTTCTGAAGATTACAGGAATCCGCCGGCGCGTATTGGTCAAAAACGAATAAACTTATGTGGCCGTTTGGCCCAAGGGCCGGAGCTCGCGACGGTTTCAATTGTCGTCACGGTCCTGGTGTGCAGTTGATCAAACCAGCCTTGGGCGCGCAAACCGCAAGCCAACTTGGAGCCAATGCATTCTTTTCGCACACTCATTCAGGATAAGTTGGCCAGCGCCGGGATCGCCGCCATGTTCTGTGCCAGGCCGACGGTCACCGCCGCCTCGGCCAGTTCCTGCGCACCCTTCACCCCGAGGATCTTGAGCGCGATGTGGGCCAGCGGACGCGTCCGGTGGCGCCGCCAACCAGACCGAGCGCCATCGGCATCTCGATCGTCCCCCGAGAAACCCTGTTTCGCCAAAAATGGTGACGATCCGCTCGGCTCCTCGGTCGTTTTGGCCCATGAGCCCAACCCTTCCACGCGCCGAAGCAACGCGCCGGCCTAGTCGGCCGCCGGGATAATCCGCCAAATCTTGTTGCCCACATCATCCGCGATCAGCAATGCGCCAGTTCGGTCGATGGCGACGCCAACCGGACGACCGAATGCCTTGTCATCGTTGCTCAGAAATCCGGTGAGCAAGTCCTGTGGCGGCCCCGACGGCTTGCCGTCGGCAAACGGCACGAAGATCACCTTGTAGCCGCTTCGCGGCATGCGATTCCATGAACCATGCTGGCCGACAAAGGCGCCATTCTTCATGTGCGGGCCGAACAGGTCGGCGGTGTTGAAGGTGAGCCCAAGCGACCCGGTGTGCGCCCCGAGTGCGTAGTCGGGCACGATCGCCTTGCCGACGAGGTCCGGACGCGGTGGCTGCGCCCTGACATCGATGTGTTGGCCGAAATAGCTGTGGGGCCAGCCGTAGAAGGCGCCATCCCTGACCGATGTCATGTAGTCGGGAACGAGGTCGCTGCCGATCTCGTCCCGCTCGTTGACGACCGCCCAGAGTTCCCCGCTTTCAGGGTTCCAGGAGAGGCCGTTCGGGTTGCGCAGACCCGACGCAAAGAGCCGCGTCTGCCGCGTCGCGAGGTCGATTTCGTGCACGGCGGCGCGGCCTTCTTCCTCCTCCATGCCGTTTTCGCCGACATTGGAGTTGGAGCCCACGGTGGCATAGAGCTTCGTTCCGTCCGGACTGGCAATGACGTCCTTGGTCCAATGGTGATTGCGGCCGGCCGGAAGGTCGACGATCTTCTCGGACGGAGCAGTGATCTCGGTGGTGCCGTCGCGATAGGGGAAAGCGACGACCGCGTCGGCATTGGCGACATAGAGCTTGCCGTCGAGCAGCGTCATGCCGAAGGGCGAGAAGAGGCTGCTGAGGAGGGCTGTCCTGGTCTCAGCCACGCCATCGCCGTTCTCGTCGCGTAACAGCGAGATACGGTTGGCGCTCCGCACCTCGGCGCCAGCCCGGCTCTGGAACAGGTTCATGAACCAGCCACGTATGGAAAAACCTTCGTCAGGTTTTGGCGGCGCGTTGCTTTCGGCGACCAGCACGTCGCCATTGGGCAGCACGTGCAGCCAGCGCGGATGGTCGAGGCCGCCAGCGAATTCGTTGACGGCGAAGCCTTGGGCGGCGACCGGCATCTTGCCTTGGGGCCAAGGGGTCGCCTCGGCAACGTGGACCGTGGGTATCCAGGTCGGATTGGGTTCGGCGAGCGTCGGGTTTGGACCGTAGGTCTGCTCGATCGGAACGGTGGCCTGTTCGCGCGAGAAGAAGAACAAGCTCGCCCCCGCGATTACGACGAAGGCGACAATGACGAGTAAAACGCCGAGAATTTTTCGCATCAGATATTCCCGAGATTGGGACAGTGACGTAACGCCATCAGGGCGTTCCGGTTGCGGCGGCACGCGACATTTGCACGAAATAGGCGGCCAGTGCGGCAATATCGTCGTCCGAGAGGTTTTTAGCAGCGTTGCGCATCAGATGGGCGAAGCGCGTGCCGCCGCGCTTTTCCTCGCGGAAAAGCTCGAGCTGGGTCGCAATGTATTTGGCGGGCTGTCCGGACAGTTCCGGATAGATGGGGTTGCGGTCCGGACGACCGTGGCAACCCAGGCATGCCGGAACGTCGCGCTCCGGGATGCCGCGTCGCGCGATCTCATCGGCACGCGCGAGCCGGGCACGGTCCGGTTGCGTTGACGTTGCAGGCGCAGGCAGCGCGGAAAAATGCCGCGCGAGATCGGCGAGGAGTGCAGGGTCGACAGCGGTGACAGAAATTCCCATGACACCGCTCTGGCGGTGGCCGGCGCCGTAGGCTCTCAAACTTTCAAGAAGATAAGTTTCGCGCTGAGAGGCCAAGACGGGCGTTGCGGGGCTCCGGCCGAGCCCATCTGTGCCGTGGCAGCGGGTACAGTCGGCGAGTGCGCGTTCGAGGCCTCGTGTTTGGCCAGTCGGCGGTTCGCTACTGCCATAAGCAAGGTCGCGCCACCGCGCCTGGTCCATCATCGGCAGTTCGCGCAGGAAGGCGACCATCGCCCAGACTTCATCGTCGCGCTGCTGCGTCGGCCAGGCCGGCATGCCGGTGAAGCGCACGCCGTGCTGGACGATGCGGAAGAGTTCGGCGTCCGTCCATTCGCCGACCTTACCGGCAAGGTCCGGCGGCTGCGGCAGCATCGCAAGGACGGCGGGCGAGCGCGGTTCGCCGGGCGCGCCGTGGCAGATGGCGCAGCCGCGGGCGAAGTGGCCGGCAGCCGGCTGAATAGCGTAGCGCGGCAGCTCGTCCGGCACCTTGACCGTGAGTGCGTATGTCCGTACGGCCGAGCGCATGGCGAAGTGCAGGAACCACTCGGTCACCTTCCAGTGGCCGGTCGAGGCGCCAACGTTGAAGAAGCCGATCCAGGTCGCGAAAAGCACGGCGGCCGGCAAAATCGCCAAGCCTATCGCCAAGTGTTTCCAGTTGACGTGCATCAGCCGGCCAGCCTCTCGGTTTTGCCGCCTAGGAGCCTGGCAAGCAGGAAGACACCTCCAGCGAGGTAAGCGGCAGCGCCGATCATCAACATGATGATGCCGCCGAGCGCTTGGTCCTGTCCCGCCCCGAGCACGAGGCCGAAGCACGTCACATCGCTGAGGCCATAGAGCGGTCGCGAGGCGAGCGAGAGCAGCGCGCCAAGCAACGTCATGTGGATGGAGGTCAGGAGCAACGCAAAGGCGCCGGCAGCGTCCCTAGCCGGCGCATCGGAATTGCGCGGCGCCACGCACGTCAGCCACAGGAACAGCCCGGCGCCAAGGAAGGACACCTGCTCGATCATGGTGGCGATGGTCGATGTCTCGGCCCACTGGCGCGCAGCCGGCGCATGCCAGCCCCAGACGACAATCAGTTCGACGAGAGAGGCGATAAGGGGAGCGGCGGTGGCCACGGAGCGTATCGTCCTGGCAATACCGATTGCGATCAGCGGCGCCGCGATCGCGACGACGCCCATGTGGGCAAGCATGTGGGCCGCGAACGAGCCACGCCATGCATCGAGCAGCGGTCCCGCCCAGACCAGCGCGAGGGTGACGAAGCCCAGCAACAGGCTTGCCGTCCTCATGAGGAGCATCCGTCGATGAAGAGCAGCGGCAGCGCCACGTAGAGCACGGCGACGAAGCTCAGGCCGCAAAGCAGTAGCGTGGCAAACCCCTGGAAGAGGTTGCGGTCCGTCGCTGTGGGATCGTCGTGCGGCGGGTCGTTCGTGCCGAAGCCCCACTGCCTCCAGGCGAGCCACCCAGACAAGACGATCATCGCGAGTGCCGCCAGCGTCATAGCCACTATGCCAGCCTGGACGACAGCGAAACCGAGGTCACCGCGCTTTGCACACCAGATTGCGGCCAGTGCGTAACAGGCGAGGAAATGTCCGGCCCAGATCACGGGCGCGGTGAAGAGCGTCCAGAGCGTTTCGACCTCTTTGGGAATGATGCGCATCACCGTCTCACATCGCTTCAGGGAAAAGACCGATGACGGCGAAGGTGATGACAGCGGTGATCGCCATAAAATGCCAGTAGAGCGCGACGTTGTGCAGTTCCATGTCGTGCTCCCGCGTCAGGCGACCGGCGAGGCTGCGCGCAAGGCAATAGAGCTGCATGACGGATCCGACCGCGGCATGAGCAAGCGCCCAGATGACGAGAATCCAGACGATCGCCGGATAGACATGCGCGGTCGGCTGCATGTCATGCTGCCAGGGTCCGGCAAAACCGGCTGCAGAGGCAGCAAGCGTCAGCAGAAACGCGGCAACAAGCGCAACGCGTGCGCCGTCGATCCACCCGCTTGCGTTCAGTCGGCGCGCACCAAGCATCGCGACCCATGCGGCGACGAAGAGAGACAGCGCGATCATCGGCCACCGCATACCGGGACCCGGCTGCCCCAGAGTGAAGTCGGGATGGATGGTCCAGTAGAAGAAATAGCCGAAGATGAGGCTGGCGAAGGCAGTTCCGTCGCCAACCATCGTAATGAACATCGCCCACCAGCCAACAGAATCCGGACCGGAGGCATAGAGCGGCAAGCGCAGTCCAAGGCCGACATCCTTGGTCTTCTTTTCCGGGGTTTCGCCGGTGCCGGTCCAGAGCCACCACAAAATGGCAGAGAGCGTGCCGATGCCCGACAATAGGGCGAGGATCCAGAGTTCGAAGGTGAGCGCGACGAAGACGCCGCCGAGCAATGCGGCCGAGATTATTGTGATCGTGGTTGATGTCGCCACGCGCTGGCACTGCAGCGGATGGGCGTCGAGCACCGAGGTGATGAGCGTCTCGCGGCGATTCTCCTTGGCACTGCGAAGATAATAGGCGCCCCCATTGACCTTTTGCATCAGATCCGCCTGGTCCCAAAGCGGATACCGGCTCTCGATGATCGGAATGGATCGAACGCCCCAGTTCTCCTCGGGCTCGTTCAGCCATTCGAGCGTGCCCGCCTTCCACGGATTCTGCTCGCTGCGGGGTTCGCGATGCTTCGGCCGTACAACATCGAAGACAACCACCAGCACCCCTGCCGCGAAAACATAGGCGCCGATCGTGGAGATGAGATTCAGCCAGTCCCACCCGATCCCCTCGGGGTAGGTGAAGACGCGGCGCGGCATCCCGCGCAGGCCGCTGAGATGCATCGGAAAGAAGGCGACGTTGAAGCCGGCAAACATCAGCCAGAAGGCGGTGCGCCCGAGACGGGGCGAGAGCATCCGCGCATTGATCAGCGGGTAATAATAGTAAACGCCGGCGACCAACGGGAACAGCATTCCACCGATCAGCACGTAATGCAGATGTGCGACGATAAAATAGGTATCGTGCGCCTGCCAGTCGAACGGCACGAGCGCGACCATCACGCCGGTCAGCCCGCCGATGACGAAGATAGCGAGCCCGCCGGCGCCAAACAGCATCGGCACCGAGAAGATGACACGTCCGGCCAGCATGGTGGCGATGAAGACGAAGATCTGCACGCCGGTTGGAATCGCGACCGCTTCCGAGGCGGCAGAGAAGAATGCCAGCGAAATCTGCGGCAGGCCGGTCGCGAACATGTGGTGGACCCAGAGGCCGAACGATAGGAAGCCGGTGCCGACAGCAGCAAGCACGATCCAGGAATAGCCGACGATCGGACGTTGCGAAAAGGTTGGCACGATCATCGCCATCAGCGCGATGGCGGGCAAGAAGATGATGTAGACCTCGGGGTGCCCGAAGATCCAGAACAGGTGTTGCCACAGCAGTGGGTCGCCGCCCCGCGTCGGGTCGAAGAACGGCCAGTCGAACATGCGCTGCATCTCAAACAGGATGTCGCCGGCGATCAGCGGCGGAAAAGCGAATAGGATCATGCCCGCGACGATCAGCAGGTACCAGGCGAACAGTGGCATTAGGTTGATGCGCATGCCCGGCGCGCGGCACTTCATGATGCCGACGATCAGTTCGACCGCCGCAGCAATGGAGGCGACTTCGATAAAGGAGAGGCCCAGCAGCCAGATGTCGGCACCAATGCCGGAATATGCCTTGTCAGTGGCAAGAGGCGGATACATGAACCAGCCTGAAGAGGGAGCGGCGTCGAAGAAGATCGAACCGCAAACGAAGACACCGCCGATCAGAAAGCTCCAGAAGCCGAAGGCGCCAAGACGGGGAAATGGCAGTTCACGCGCACCGAGCATTGGCGGCAGCAGAAAGATGGCGACGGCCTCGAAGATGGGCACGGCAAACAGGAACATCATCACGGTGCCATGCAGCGTGAAGGCCTGGTTATAGAAGTCGGCAGAGAGGAAATTGTTTCCCGGAACCGCGAGTTGCGTGCGCACAAGAAGCGCCAGAACGCCGCCAAACAGCATGAAGGCAAAGGCCGCACCCCCGTACCAGAGGCCAACCTGCGTATTGTTGACCGAAGTCCAGTAACGCCAGCCGATCGGCGTCTTCCAGACGAGGCGCAGCTGTTCTTCCTCGATCTTCTCTGCGGAGGGCAAGGCGTTTCGCTTGATGCGGGCTTTGAGGGTTGTCATTCGAGTCCCTTCAGCCAGGAGGCGATTTCGGCGATGTCCTGTTGGGGCAACATGTTGAAGTCGGGCATCTTCGAACCCGGCTTGATCAAATGCGGATGGGCGATGAAGCTACGAACGGCCTCATCGTCGGTGGGCAAAACGCCGGCACCAATCGTTCCCCGCGAACCCATATGCGAGAGATCCGGGCCGACACCACCCTCAGCTTGTGTGCCCGCAACGCGGTGGCACGCGCCGCAGCCGTTGCGAAGGAATATGTCGCGTCCGGGCAAGGATGCGCCGGGCGAAGGGTTCGCCCGCACAGCCAGCCATTCCCGGAAGGCAGCGGGCTGCATGGCGACGGCCGTGAAGGTCATCAGCGCGTGCGAGGTCCCGCAATATTCCGCGCAAGGGCCGCGGTAGGTGCCAGGTTTGGTAGCCAGCAACGAGAGCCGATTCACGCGACCCGGGATCATGTCCATCTTGCCACCGAGCGCGGGAATCCAGAAGGAATGGATGACGTCGGTGCTTTTCAGCAAGAACTCGACGCGCTCGCCAACCGGCAGCCTGATCTCGTTGGCGGAAAGAATAGGAACTCCGCCGTCAGCCGGGTGGTAGGCGACCCGCCACCAGAATTGCTCACCGGTCACTTCGATCCTGAGACCATTGGCTTCGCCGGCTCGTGCGAAAGGTCTCAGTCCAGGCATCAACCAAAGCGCATAGCCTAGCAAGAGAAAGAGGAGTAGCGAAGGAATGGCTGCCCCGCCCCAGAAAATCAGCCGGCTTGCAATACGCTCGTCTATGGGAGTGCGCTCATGACGCGTCGCGTGGACCAGAAGACCGATGACCGTCAGCCAGATAAAACCACCAGCAATGGCCATGAGCCAGAAAAGGTCAGCGATCTGGCGCGCTTCCTCTCCGGCCGGATCAAGCGCCGACTGGGCTCCCGAGCAGCTGGAACAGGTTCCCAAACATAACCACAGCGCGAGCCAGCGCACCGCAGCGAGTTCCGTAATCCGGGCGCTTGTGCTTGGAACTGTTGACGAATCTATCCCTCCAATCGATGCCCTTGCTCACAAACGCGCCCGCAACCGAGTGGTTGCGCCAAAACTTCAGTTTAGCGGCAATGGCCAGTGCTCATGCAATCTATGCGCGTCATTTGTGCGCCGGTAGGCTTCGCCGAGCCGGCCGTCGATCTCGAACATCTCGATCAGGAACCCGCGCCTCCGGCGCGGTTGCAACGCCAGTCCTGTAAATGTCCGCAACGCCAAGGGGGCGGCTCAGCCATCCTCCCTGGCGACCAGTAGAAAAGGTTCGCGCTCCGGCGTCGTCACCGAAAAGCCCGAAGGGCCCACCGCGCTGAAAAAGCGATGGAACATGTCGATGAAGACACGCACGAAGAGTGGCTTTGCCGAACCGTACATGTCGGCGACGATCAGCGTCGGTGGCGGCAGTTCATCGAGGATTGGTCTTCGAACGATCTCCTCGCCATCGGCGGTGGCGCGACCGATCGGCCGCATGTTGAGGACGGCCATGCCGAAGCCGGATGCGACGGCCGAGCGCACCGTTTCGTAAGAGCGCGTGCGAAAGCGCACCTCCGGCCGTTTCGCCAGCACGTCGAACAGGGTCAGGAGATAGGTCGCCGTGTGCGGCAGGTCGAGCAGCACCAGCGGCCGTGCCGCCAGTTCCGCCAGCCAGATGCCGTCGCGCGCGGCAAGGGGATCGTCTGCATTGAGCACGGCATGCGCCGGTACCTTGCAGATGCGGGTTACGCTGTCGATACCGATTGGACCGATATCGTAGAGAATGGCCAGATCGATCTGGCCGGCGACAAGCCGTTCCTGCAACTGGACCTGGTCGGCCTCGACAAGGTCGATCTCGACATCGCCGACGCTGTCGAGGTAGCTGCGCAGCATCTCCGGCATGAACAGCGCGCCGAACGGCTCGAAGCAGCCGATGCGCAGGACCTTCGGCACGCGCCCGTTGAGGTCTCCGATCGACCGGTTGAACTCCGTTTCCGCCGCCAGCATGATGCGGGCGGCGGCGACGAAGCGTTGGCCGGCCGGCGTGATGGAGACGCCGCGCGCCGGCCGCCTGTCGAAAATGCGCGCCTCCATCCCGGCCTCGGCCAGAGTGATCGCCGCGAGGATCGAGGATTGCGAGATGTAGAGCGATCTGGAGGCCGCCAGCACGCTGCCAAGGCGGGCGACTTCGCAGACATAGCGCAACTGCCGAATGGTCAGATTCATGGCTCTTTGTTACATTAAATAGCGAATATTCCCCACAACAATACATTTTATGGTGATGAAAAAACCCGCCAGATTGCCCGGGCTGACAAGGCTGCCGCAAGAGCGGCCATGAAGTGAGGGGTTCGAACTGCATGCCGAATGGGCTGTCTCCCATTGCCGACGCCGATGATCTGTGCCGCCTGGCTGCTGCGGAGCTTAGCGCCGCCTACCGCGCTGGATCGCTGTCGCCCGTCGAGGTGACGCTGGCGGCGCTGGATCGCGCCGAAGCGATCAATCCGCTTTTCAACGCTTTCACCATGATCGACCGCAAGGGTGCGATCGAGGCCGCAGGTGCTTCCGAGAAACGCTGGCGGGCAGGCGAGCCGCTGTCGGAAGCCGACGGCATACCGACGACGCTGAAGGACATCGTCTGGGTCGAGGGCTGGAGCGTGCGTTACGGCAGCCGGACGACGACTTCCGCCGCCTATGACAAGGATGCCCCCGCCGTTGCCCTGCTGCGCAGAGCCGGCGCCGTCTTCATCGGACAGACGACGACGCCCGAATTCGGCTGGAAGGCGATTACCGACAGCGGCCTCTGCGGCATCACGCGCAATCCCTGGAATGCGCAAAAGACCCCCGGCGGTTCCTCCGGCGGAGCGGCGGTGGCCGCCGCCACCGGCGCCGGCGTCTTCCATCTCGGTACCGATGGCGGGGGCTCGATCCGCATTCCGGCCTCGTTCACCGGCATCGCCGGATTGAAGCCGACCTTCGGCCGCGTGCCCGCCTATCCGTCCAGCGCGTTCGGAACCGTCGCCCATATCGGACCGATGGCGCGGACAGCACTCGATCTTTCCGTCATGGCCGGCGCCATGTCCGGCCGCGATATCAGCGACTGGCAGCAAGGCGTGGGAACGCTGGCGCCGCTTGGCCGGATCGAAGAAGTTTTGCGGGGCGCCCGGATCGGCTACTGGTCGAAGCCGCCTTCAGGAGCGCTGGATTCCGGGATCGCCGCCATCGTCTCCCATGCCTTGACGTGTTTCGACGCCTTCGGCGCGACGGTCGAGCCGATTGATCTTCCTGGTGGCGATCTCCTCGATCTGTTCCAGCATCACTGGTTCACCGGCGCCGCGGCGCGGCTGGCGCTGGTTCCGCCGAGCGAACGGGCGGGCATCGATCCGGGCTTCCTGGAGATCGCGCAGGCTGGGGCGGCGTTCGAGGTCCATACGCTCGTCGCCGCACAGTTGGAGCGCGCCGAATTCGGCGCCGCCATGGACCGGCTGCTAGACGACTATGATTTCATCGTTTCGCCGGGGACATCGATTCCAGCCTTCGACGTTGGCCTTGAAGTGCCTCTGGGCAGCGGCCTCTCGCGATGGATCGAATGGGCGGCGTTCAGCTACCCGATCAATCTCAGCCAGCAACCGGCCTGCGTCATCCCTTGCGGCATGACCGAGGCGGGCCTGCCCGTCGGCTTCCAGATCATCGGCGCGCGCGGCGACGATGCCCGCGTGCTTTCGGCGGCAGCCGATCTGGAAGCCGCTTTCGTGCCCATGACCCACGCGTTTCGCCAGAAAGATCTGGTGTGAAAGATTTCGCATGAAGAAAAGACTGTAACCAACGCCAAAAAGGGGAACTTTGCCATGATGAACAGACGTGCAATGCTGCAGGGCGTGGTCGGCACGGGTGCGGCCGGTGCCGCGCTTCTTGCCGATATGAACACTGCGGCGATCGCCCAGGACACCAAGCCCATTCCGGTCGGCTCGGCCCTGCCGATGTCCGGCATCGCCGCCGCCGACGGCATCGAGTTCAAGAACGGTCTCGAACTTGCCGCCGAGGAGATCAATGCGGCGGGCGGCATTCTCGGCCGGCCTGTCGAGATCCACATCGAAGACACCAAGGAAATGGGCGCCGACCTCGTCAGCCAGTCGATGCAGCGCCTGATCGACCGCTTCGAGGCGCCGGTCATCATCAATGGCTATAATCTCGGCACCAACATGATCGAGATGGACGTCGCCGCCGACAACGACGTCATCATGATGCACTACAACACGCTGATTTCGCACAATGAGAAGTTCAAGACCGACCCCGCCCGCTATTACAGCTCCTTCCAGGGCGATCCGCCGGAGTTCTGGTATGGACCGGGCTGCCTGAACTTCCTCAAGACGCTTGCCGCGGACGGCAAATGGAAGGCGCCCAACAAGAAGATCGCCATCATCCCGTCGGCCAACGAATATTCGATCGTCATCGCCAACGCGATCCGCGACAAGGCCGCCGAATACGGCTTCGAGGTTAGTCTGTTCGAGACCGTTCCGTTCCCGACCAACCAATGGGGACCGACGCTGGCGAAACTCCGCCAGGACCCGCCGGCGGCGATCCTGGTCACGCACTTCCTGCCGCAGGACCTGGCGCAGTTCATGGTCCAGTTCCTCGCCGAGCCGATCAACAGCCTGATCTACATGCAGTACGGACCATCGCTGCCGGCTTTCCGCGAGATCGGCGGTGAGGCGGTCAACGGCGTCTTCTATTCGACGGTGATCGGCTGCCTGCCGGACGATTTCTCCAAGCTGTTCCGCGAGAGCTACCGGGCCAAATTCGGTCCGAACTCGGCCTACATCACGGGATCGCAGACCTATGACGGCCTGTGGATGTGGGCGCTTGCCGCGGCAATCGCCGGTGGTCCAGGCGAACCGATGGACAAGGCGCAGACCACCAAGGTGGCCAATGCGATGAAGCGCCTGGTCTATCGCGGGGTCAACGGCACCTATCGGGCCGATCCGGCCGGCCAATCGGCCTTCTGCTATCCGACGCAGGTGGCCGATCCGTCGCTTGGCATGCCGCACCAGTTCCTGCAGCATCAGGATTACAAAACCGATCCGAAGCTGATCGCGCCGGCGCTCTATGCCACGGACAGCTTCATCCTGCCGCCATGGATCAAGTGACCGGACGCGGAAATGAAACCAACGACACCGGCCGGGCCCTTTGCCCGACCGGCTCCATTGGGTGAGAAATATGACTGAGGCCGCCGGTCCGATGCTGGTTTGTGACAGTGTGGTCAAACGGTTCGGCTCGCTGGCCGCCGTCGACGGCGTGTCGATGGTGGTCAATGCGGGCGAGATCGTTGGCATTGGTGGGCCAAACGGCGCCGGCAAGACGACCTTCTTCGACGTGGTGACCGGGATCACGCCGGCCAGTGGCGGCCGGGTGCATTTCGGCGACACCGACATTTCGGCGCTTCCGGCCGACCGCATCTGCCAACTCGGCATCGCCCGCACTTTCCAGCTCAATGCCGCCTTCGACAGCTTGACCGTTCGCGAAAACATCGAGATCGCCGCCTATTTCGGCCGGCAGCGGCGAAGGCTGGCCGGCTTCCGCCTCGGCGAGGATGTCCGGCAGGCAACGATCGAAGCGCTGGACTTCGTCGGGCTTGCGGCCAAGGCCGACGAGACCGTGGCGCGGCTGCCGGTGCTCGACCGCAAGCTGCTGATGATTGCCGGCGCCATCGCCACCCGGCCGAAAATGCTCTTCCTCGACGAGCCGGTGGGCGGGCTCAACGTCGCCGAGATCGACCAGATCATGGCGATGGTGCTGAAACTGCGCGACCAGGGACTGACCATCGTCCTGATCGAGCACGTCATGCGCTTTCTCCTGGCGCTCTCCAGCCGCGTGATCATCATGCACCATGGCAAGGTGATATTCGAAGGCCGGCCGGACAAGGTCGCCGAGGACCAGACCGTAGTCGAAACCTATCTCGGCCAGGGCACGCAGAAACGGCTGAAGAAATTCTTCGATGAGCAAGCTGCCATGACGAATCCGGCGGTGGGGGGAACGCCATGACGGGCGCAGCCGCAAAACCACCTGTCCTGCAACTCGACGGCATCGTCTGCGGCTATGACGGACTCGACGTGCTCAAGGGCATTTCGCTGACCGTTCATGCCGGTGAATTCATCACCGTCGTCGGCCCGAACGGCCATGGCAAGTCGACATTGCTCAAGACCATTTCCGGCCTAGTGCCGCTGCGCGGCGGTCAGATCAGCATCGACGGCCGGCGCCTGTCCGGCAAGCCGCATGAGACGGCGATGCTGGGCGTCGCCCACGTGCCTCAGGGCGATATGCTGTTCGCGCAGATGAGCGTGCTCGAAAACCTTTTGATGGGCGGCTATCTCGCGCCGGACAAGGCCGAGATCGCGCGTCGGCTGGACGAGGTCTACGCGCTTCTGCCGAAGCTTGCCGACCGTCGCAACCAGATCGCCTCGAGCCTATCGGGCGGCGAACGGCGCATGGTCGGCATAGGCCGCGGCCTGATGATGGGCGGGCGCATCCTGTTGATCGACGAGCCGTCGCTTGGCCTCGCGCCACTGATCATCGATCAGGTCTACGACGTCATTTCGCAACTGAGCAAGGCTGGGCGCACGATCCTGCTGGTGGAGGAGAACCCGGCCCGGGTCGAGGACCTCGCCGACCGCCTGCATCTGCTCGACGACGGCGCCATCGTCTGGTCAGGCAAGCCCGCCGAACTGATGGCGCGCGACGAACTCCTCGCAACCTACCTCGGAGGCTGACGCCATGACCGACGTTCTCATGGCCATTCTCGTCGCCGGCTTCACCTCGGGCGCGCTCTATGCGCTGGCGACGGTCGGGCTGTCGCTGGTCTGGGGTTCGATGGGCATGCTCAACATGGCCCATGCGGCGATGCTGACGCTTGGCGGCTACGTCGCCTTCACGGTGATCACCTCGCTCGGCCTGCCGGTCGCGATCGGTTTCGCCGGTGCCATCGTCGCGGGTGCTTTGGCTGGCGCCATCCTCTATTTCGCGATCGTTCGCAATCTCCTGCAGAATGACAAATCGACATTCGAAGCCAACGTCATGATCGCCACGGTCGGCATCGGCATCGCCCTCGAGAATGCCATCCTCCTGACCTATGGCGGGCAGCCGCTGAAGCAGCCGGTTTCGATCGCCGGTGCCTTACGCCTGGGGCCGCTGACGCTGCCGTGGCAGAACCTTCTGATCATCGCGGTGGTGGTCGTGATGATGGTGGTCGTCTCGGCGGCGCTCGGCCGCACGCGGATGGGCCGTGCGATCCGGGCGACGGCGCAGAACCGCGACGCGGCGCAGCTCATGGGCGTCGCCGTCCACCGCGTCTACCTGCAGGTGCTGATGCTGTCGGGCGCGCTCGCCGGCATCTGCGGCGTCATGGTCTCGTCGATGACGCAATTGTCGCCGCCACTCGGCAACGACCCGATGCTGAAGGCCTTCATCATGTGCGTGGTCGCCGGTCTCGGCAATCTACCGGGCGCAATCGCAGCAGCACTTGGGCTGGCGTTGCTCGAATCCTTCGTCCAGTACGCCTTGGGCGCCAGGTGGGGCTTTCCATCGCTGCTGTTCGTCGTCATTGCCGTGCTGATCTGGCGGCCGTCCGGCCTTTTCGGCCACGCCGAAATCCGGCGCATGTGAGGGGCATCATGACAGAGACACGTCGCATGTCCCGTTCCTCCATGTCTCGCTCGGCCAGGACTGATCTTGCCATCAGCCTGATGCTGATCGCGGCGGCGATCGCGCTGCCGTTCCTGGTCGACAGCCGCTACATCCTTGGCCAGATCGTGCTGGCGCTGTTCTATGCGACGATCGCCTCGCAGTGGAACCTCCTGTTCGGCTTCTCGGGCATCTTCTCGCTGGCGCAAATGGCGATCTTTGCCTTCGGCGGCTATGCGACGGCGATGCTCTGCTTCTATTTCGGCTGGAACGTCTGGGCAGCACTTGTGCCTGGCGCGCTGGGCGCCGTGCTGTTCTCGCTGGTCGTCGGCCTCGCCTGCCTTCGCCTCACCGGCGTTTATGTGGCGCTGCTGACGCTGGCGATCGCCCAGACGATGTATCTGCTGATCGTCACCGACACCGAATGTTTCGTCATGGTCGGCTCCGTCTGCCGCCAGTTCACCGGCGGCGCCGTCGGCTTTGCCCGCTTCGGCGACCTCGGCACCAGGGCCTTGCTCCGGGCGCAGTGGCTAGTCGGCAATTACGCCATCATCGCGGTGCTGTTCGCGCTCACCATGGTCTTCACCTACGCGATCGTCAAAAGCCCGATCGGCCTTGCCTTCCGGGCGCTGAAGGACAATCCGGGCTATGCGGTGGCCCGCGGCGTCAACCGCTTCCAGGCGCAGCTTCTGGTGTTCGGCATCTCCGCCTTCTTCACCGGGCTGGCCGGCGGTTTCTATGCCGCGCATTTCCAGGCGATCGGCCCCGGTGTGCTGTCGATGTCGCAACTTATGTTCATCATCGCCATCGTCGTGGTCGGCGGCGTCGGCACGTTCTGGGGACCGCTGGTCGGGACGGTGGTGCTGGTGCTGGCTGACGAATTGATGCGAGAGAGCGGCGAGTTCCGCACGCTCGGGCTCGGCCTGATCATCGCCCTGTCGGTGGTGTTGATGCCCAAGGGGCTGGTCGGCCGTTTTGGCGATCTCATCGACTGGCTCGGGCGCCGTCGCGCCAGCCCTGACAGCCCCGACAGCAAGCCGGCAGCAAGCAGCATTGTGCAAAGCCCGACCCCGGCCGGAAAGTGAGAGACTGACGATGTTCGATACGATCATAGTGGGCGCCGGCTCGGCCGGCTGCGTGCTGGCAAACCGGCTCAGCGCCGATCCTGCCCGCAAGGTGCTGCTGCTGGAGGCCGGGCGCGAGGCGCCGCTCGCCTCGGACGTGCCGTCGGACTGGCCGACCATGTTCAACACGCAAGTCGACTGGGGCTACCACACCGAGCCGCAGGCCGGCTGCCGCGGCAGGCGGGTGTTCTGGCCGCGCGGCAAGATGATCGGCGGCTCCGGCGCGCTGAACGCCATGATCTATATTCGCGGCCTGCCGTCCGACTATGATGGCTGGGCGGCGATGGGCTGCCCCGGCTGGGCGTGGGCTGACGTGCTGCCGGTGTTCAAGGCCAGTGAAAGCAATGCCGAACTCGGCAACGACCCGCTGCACGGCGCCGACGGGCCGCTGCATATCGGCAATGTCGGACATGTCGATCCCAACGAGCTTGCCTGGATCGAGGCTTGCAAGGCCGCCGGCTACAAGCACAATCGCGATTTCAACGGCGTCGAGCAGGAAGGTGTCGGCCTGTTCCAGTTCACCATCAAGAACGGCGAACGCTGGGGCACCGGCAAGGCCTATCTGCGCCCGGCGCGGGAACGACCCAACCTGACCGTGAAAACCGGTGTGCTGGCGACGGGCCTGATCGTCGAGAAGGGCCGGGTCAAGGGCATCCGCTATCTCGTCAATGGCGAACCTGAGACCGCTTTCGCCGACAGCGAGGTGGTGCTGTCCTCGGGCTCGATCGGCAGTTGCCAGCTGATGCTGCTTTCGGGCATCGGGCCGGCCGACGAACTCGCCCAGGTCGGCGTTGCTCCCGTGCACGACCTCCCGGGCGTGGGCAAGGATCTGCAGGACCACATCAACATTCCGATCACCTTCTATACCAAGGACAAGATCGGCGTCGGCGCCTGGACCGACGAGACGCTGCAGCGCGACTTCGCGGAATGGCAGACGTCGCGCAGCGGTCCGCGTTCCTCACCCTGGGTGGCGGCGGGCGGCTTCGTCAGGAGCCGGCCCGATATCGAGCCGGACCTGCAGCTTTACGGCGCCATCAGCCCGCATCGCGACTATGTTCGGTTTCTTTCGTCCAGGCCAGGCATCACGCTGCACACCACGCTGCAGCGGCCAGACAGCCGCGGCGAGATTTGCCTGCGCTCGGCCAATCCAATCGAATATCCGGCGATCGACCCACGTTACTTCATCAGCGACGAGGATGGCTCGGACATCGCCACGCTGGTCGAAGGCATCCGCATCAGCCGGCGCATCGCGGCGCAGTCGCCGCTTGCCGAAATGCTCGTCGGCGAAATCACGCCGAGCGCCGAATGCGAGAGCGACGCCGAGATCGCCGACTATATACGCGGCCACTGCACGACGCTTTATCACCCGACCAGCACCTGCCGCATGGGTTCAGATGCGATGGCCGTCGTCGATCCGACGTCGATGAAGGTTCATGGGCTGGACGGGCTTTGCATCGCCGACGCCTCGGTCTTTCCGAAAATGGTGTCGGGCAACACCAACGCGCCGACGATCATGATCGCCGAACGCGCCGCGTCAATGATCCTGGCGGGCTAGGAAACAAAACATGACGACAGGCTGGAATTTCCACGAACTCTATCTCTGGCACGAGACCGGCAATGCCGCGCAGTTCTTTCAGCCGAGCCTGACCATCGAGCCAGGCGAGCATGCGGAGAATGCCGACACGAAACGCCGATTCCGCAATCTGATGGAGGTTTCGGGCCTGACCGAGAAACTGTCCAAGATCGCCTCCGTCGCGGTGAGCGAGGATGACCTCGCCCTATTTCACGACCGCGACTACATCAGCCGTATCAAGCTGCTCAGTGATGGGCGCGGCGGCGATGCGAGCTATCTCACCCCCTTCGGCCATGGCAGCTACGAAATCGCCTGTCTGGCCGCCGGCGGCACGGCAGCGGTGATGGATGCGGTGTTGAGCGGCGATGTCGACAATGGCTATGCGCTGGTACGACCGCCCGGCCATCATGCCGAGCGCGGGCAAGGCATGGGCTTTTGCCTGTTCGGCAACGTTCCGGTCGCTATCCTGAAGAACCGGGCCAAACATGGCTTCGAGCGGGTCGCCAGCGTCGACTGGGATGTTCATCACGGCAACGGCACCCAGTCCGCCTTCTATTCGGACCCGTCGGTACTGACCATCTCGATCCACCAGGACGGGCTTTATCCGGATGACAGCGGTCTTCACAAGGAACGCGGCGAGGGCAAGGGCGAAGGCTACAACATCAATGTACCGCTGCCGGCCGGCTGCGGCCACGGCGCTTACATGTCCGTCTTCGAACGCGTCGTGCTACCGGCGCTCAATCGCTACAAGCCTGATCTCATCGTCGTGCCATCGGGCTTCGACGCCTCGGCGGCCGATCCGCTGGGGCGCATGATGCTGCATAGCGGCAGCTACCGCGACATGACGCGGATGCTGATGCAGGCGGCGGACGACCTCTGCGGCGGGCGCCTGATGATGTCGCATGAGGGCGGCTATTCGGCCTCCTACGTTCCCTATTGCGGCCTGGCGGTGATGGAGCAACTGTCCGGCATCAGGACGCATATCGACGACCCGTTCCTGCCGGTCTTCGAAAGCTATGCCGGCCAACCCGTGCAGCCACATCAGGCGGCCGCTGTTTCCAGGGCGGAGGAACTTTTGGGCGGCATCGCCTAGAATTCTGATTGCGGTCAGCCAATGAGGCGATCTCAAGACACACCGGCGCCCAATCTCACAAATGCGGACTTGCGCTGACGGTAGGACGTGCGGCTGATGCATGTTGCCCAAAAGTGGCCCCGGTTTGGGACAACGACATGCATGAAAACAAAGACTTAAAGCGCGTCGCATGAATCCGTTTCAACGCGACGCGCTTTAAAGTACCGTTCGCGCCGAAACGTCACCGGGAAAGCCATTTTCTGTATATTTTTCAAATGGTTGATCTACAAAAAAGCACCGTCAGGCCGAGAAACGGGTGACTGTCCTTTCTCGGACGTTGATTCACGTACGAAAAGTACCGTCAAAAGTACCGCCAGATTGATCTGCTGCCCTTCACACGCAACGACGCCCTCGTTTGCACGGGGCCAAAAAAATCAGTGACTTAGACAGTCGGAGACTTCAGTTGATGATGAACCGGCAAGGTGTTTCATGGGCCTGCGGCGGCACGAAACGGCAAAATTCATGTCGCAGGCGCAGGCTTCCGACGTGTGGGAATAGACGCCCTGCACGCCGCCATGCGATCTGTCAGCGGAGATGATCTTCATCTGTTTTGACATGTGCTTCTCTCCGCCAATTTCAAACGCCAACCACGGGTGGTGTCTACGGCATCGGTCGGGATCGCGGCAACTCCTGGCGGATTGAACCATGAACCGGATTCCGTGGGATGACGCAGGTCTGGTCGACCGGCGGCGCGGGCATTCCGGAATGCCTGCGCCACCGGTCTTACACCGATGCTGGGGAAGCCGGTATTTTGGGAACACAGAGCTTTCAGCGCGGCGTATGGCTCAAACCCGTCAGTAGACCACCACGCTGCGGATGCTTTCACCGGCATGCATGAGATCGAAACCCTTGTTGATGTCCTCGAGCTTCAGCGTGTGGGTGATCATCGGGTCGATCTGGATCTTGCCGTCCATGTACCAGTCGACGATCTTGGGCACGTCGGTGCGGCCGCGCGCGCCGCCGAAGGCGGTTCCCATCCAGGTGCGGCCGGTGACCAGCTGGAACGGCCGTGTGGAAATCTCCTGGCCGGCACCGGCCACACCGATGACGACCGATTTGCCCCAGCCGCGATGCGAGGCTTCCAGCGCCTGGCGCATCACCTTGGTGCTGCCGGTGCAGTCGAATGTGTAGTCGGCACCGCCGATCTGGTCGGCGCCGCGCTTGGTCATGTTGACGAGGTGGGGCACGACATCGCCGTCGATCTCCTTCGGATTGACGAAATGCGTCATGCCGAACCGCTCGCCCCACTCCTTCTTGTCGTTGTTCAAATCGACACCGATGATCATATCGGCGCCGGCAAGTTTCAGGCCCTGGATGACGTTGAGGCCGATGCCGCCGAGGCCGAAGACGGCGGCGGTGGCGCCGATCTCGACCTTGGCGGTGTTGATGACAGCACCGATGCCGGTGGTGACGCCGCAGCCGATGTAGCAGATCTTGTCGAAGGGCGCGTCGGGGTTGACCTTGGCCAGCGCGATCTCGGGCAGCACGGTGAAGTTGGAGAAAGTCGAGCAGCCCATATAGTGAAAGATCTTGTCCTTGCCGATCGAGAAGCGCGATGAACCATCGGGCATCAGGCCCTGGCCCTGCGTGGCGCGGATCGCGGTACACAGATTGGTCTTCCTCGACAGGCAGGACGGGCATTGCCGGCATTCCGGCGTATAGAGCGGGATGACATGGTCGCCCTTCTTGAGCGAGGTGACGCCCTCGCCGACATCGACGACGACGCCGGCACCCTCATGGCCGAGGATGGCCGGGAACAGGCCTTCGGGATCGGCGCCAGACAGGGTGAATTCGTCGGTGTGGCAGATGCCGGTCGCCTTGATCTCGACCAGCACCTCGCCCTCGCGCGGACCGTCGAGGTCGACCTCCATGATCTCCAGCGGCTTTCCGGCGGCGACAGCGACAGCGGCGCGGGTTTTCATCTTTTCTCTCCCAATCAGTGTTCTACCGAGCCGTAACTCAGGCTCTTTCTGATCAACTATGCGGCGACCTTGGCAGGTCCGGCCGGGAACACACCCGACATCACGGTAAAGCCCTTGATGCGCTTGACCCGATCGCACCAGCGCCGTATGGCCGGATAATCCTGACGAGGGACACCGCCCTCCTCCGACAGGATGATGTAAGGAAAGCAGGCAATATCGGCGATGGTCGGGTGACCGGCCGAACAGATCCAGTTGCGGCCTTGCTGTTCGCCGAACCACAGGTGCTCGTCGAGGATGCGGAACAGCCGATGCGCGCCGGCGCGCGCGGCATCGATGTCGAAATCGTAGAACAGCGCATCATGCAAGCGGGCGGCCGACGCAGTCGAAGTGATACCGTCGGCGAAAGCCAGCCACTGGCTGATCTCACCAAGCAGTGCCGGATTGTCTAGCGGGTACCAGCTGTTTGACGGATCATATTTGGCGGCGAGATAGACAAGAATGGCTTGCGCGTCGCGAAGCACCAGCCCGTCATCGTCGAGCACCGGCAACTGCCCGAGCGGATTGAGCTTCAGGAACCATTCGGATTTGTGCTCGCGGCCGGGGTAGAAGTCGACAGGCACAGTCTTGTAGTCGATGCCGAGGAAACTCATGACCAGCCGCAATTTGTAGCAATTGCCCGAGAGTTCGTAGTCGTAAAGCGTGATCATCGGCTGCTCCTAGATGTCCAGCACGAGGCGTGCCGACCTGGCCCGCGAAACGCAGGTCATGATCTTGGTCCCGGCCTGTTTTTCGGCGTCGTTCAAATAGACATCCTGATGGTCCGGTTCGCCTTCGATCACCGTCGCCACGCAGGTACCACAGGCGCCCTGCTCGCAGGACGACGGCACATCGATGCCATTCTCGCGCATGACCTGCATGATGGTCTTGCCGGCAGGCACCTTGAGCGTAACGCAGGAGCGCGCCAGGGCTACTTCGAAGCTCGAACTGTCATCGATCTTGTTGGTGTTCTTGAAATACTCGAAATGCACGGCAGCGTCCGGCCAACCCTGTTCCGCCGCTGTCCTGCGGGCAGCTTCCAGCATCGGGCCGGGGCCGCAGATATAGACATGCATGCCGTTCCGGTATGGCGAAAGTAGTTCGCGCAGTTTCGCGCCTGTCTGTTCCGGCGTAAGGCCAAGATGCGGTACCAGTGAGCCACCGAGTTGCCGCAGCCGATCGGAAAAGGCGAGATGCTCCTCCCCTTGCGCGAAATAGTGCAATTCGTGCGCCAGATCCTGGTTCTTCAGCGCCTGCGCCATCGCCAGCAATGGCGTGATG
The DNA here is from genome assembly GCF_003998295.1 of Mesorhizobium sp. M7A.F.Ca.US.011.01.1.1. Classification (NCBI taxonomy): domain Bacteria; kingdom Pseudomonadati; phylum Pseudomonadota; class Alphaproteobacteria; order Hyphomicrobiales; family Phyllobacteriaceae; genus Mesorhizobium; species Mesorhizobium sp. M7A.F.Ca.US.011.01.1.1. The sequence continues at coordinate 17,725 of NZ_RZRT01000016.1, read as the reverse complement.
CCGATGCCGCCGGCAACGAACAGCGTCTTGATCGCGTCGCGGCGCAGCGGGAAATTGTTGCGCGGCTCGGAGATCGCCAGCACATCGCCTTCACACACCGTCTCGTGCATGCATTTCGAACCACCCTTCGAATCCCTCTCCAACTTGACGCCGATGGTAAAGCTGTCGGTTTCGCCAGGACCGTTGGTGATCGAATATTGCCGGACCTCGCCATTGGGCATGTGGACATCGATATGGGCGCCCGGCTGGAACGTAGGCAGGAGGCCTTTGATCGGGCGAAGCTCGAACCCGGCTATGCCATCGGCGGCCTGCCATTTCCTTGCCACGGAGACGCGCAGCGCCGCCTTGCGGCCATGCGTCGTCAGTTCCGGCATTTCGGCGAGTTCGGCTGACATTTTTTCGTAGACAGGCTCGATCGGCGCGGGCGCGGCAGCGCTTGCCGCCTCACGTTCCGCCGCATCGCGCAACTTGCCGAGCCGCTCATTGTGGTGGCGCAGGATGGCGATACGCGCGGCTCCCTCGGCGTCTCTGTCGAGCACGCCGCGAATGACCGAACGGTTGGAATCGACGGGCTGGACGAAGAAGACGCCATGCGTCTCCTGGGCGCCGTCACGCGAGCGGAGCGCCACGGCAAAATCCTGCACGGCTTCGACCAGTACCCCGGCGGCGTCGCCCTCGACGGCCTGGCTGGGCTGAAAACGATAGGCTTTCAGCATTTCCACCACCTTGTCGGCAGGCGCATTGACCGGAATGCCGCGCAAGGCAAGCAACTGGCCCTCCGGCAGCCCGGCGACATCGGGCACCTCTCCTTGCGGCTCTTCGGACGACCAGACGAGGCCATAGCGCTCCACCGCCGGAAAGGTGCGGTTGGTGATGGTGCGAGCTGGCGCATCGGCCGGGTGCGCCGGGATATAGGTGCAGCCGGCGGTGCGGTTCGAATAGCGCCAGCCATGGTATTGGCACTTCAGTTCGCGCCCGTCGTTGATGCCGATCGACAGCCTTACACCGCGATGCAGGCAGCGATTCTCCCAGATGTTGACGTAGCCGTCATCGGCTCGCCAGACGGCAAATTCCCGGCCAAGCAGTTGGCCGTGGAAGACGTGGCGGTAAGGCAAATCATAGGCAGCGGCGATCGGATGCCACCGGCTTCTGGCTTCTTGCAACATTCGTCGTCTCCAAAAAATCTTGTCAGGCGGCAACCGGAATGACCCCGTAGGTCACGCCCTTCTGGCTAAGCCAGCGCCGGTAGGCGATGGCCGACTTGTCGGCCCGGATCGGTGTTTCGGCGCGTGGGTCCAGTGGCAGGCGCTTTGGTACCTGGTTTTCCAGGATCGGCTTGTCCTGTCCGAAGATCGTCTGCTGAAAGCGCTTGATCACCTTGTCTTCATTGTCTTCGTCGAGCACGCAAAGCAGCATATGAGCGCGCACATGCTCTTGGTCGACCGGCTGCAGGAAGACGGCAATGACATCACGCCGGGCTTCGTCGACGGGGCTCGATTTGTAGAGCACCGAGCAATAGGGATGCGGCACGCGGTAGACATAGTCCACATCCGCGCCACCATCCGAAGCTGTGGAAGCCATCGGCTGAAAGAAGCGGCAACGCGTGGCCAGGATCTCGTCGCGGTCGACCGAGATCTCGACGTCGTATTCCTTGACTTCGGTATGCGGTTCGACGCCGAGGATGTCGGTGTGCACATAGGGGAAGTGGCCCATGTCGAGAAAATTCTCGATGGCGCGCGGCGCCGAGACGTTGACGCCAAACGTTGCCGCGTTGAGCTTGCGGCGGTCCGGCTCTTCATATTCAGGGATCGGAAACAGTTCTGCCGGCGGCGAACCGAGGGAGGTCCAGACATAGCCATAGGCGCTCTTGGCGGGCAGCGCTTCATGGATCGAGGCCGGATCGATCCTGGCGCCGGGTCGCAAGTCGGGCCTGGATATCCAGACCCCGATGGCGCCGGTCGCGCCAATTGCGAAACTGACCTGCTCGCCGAGCAGGGTCGTCTCCACCACACTGTCTGGCGTCGTCTCGGCAATGGCACCGATCGGATGCCAGAGATTGAGAATGACCGGGTCCGAGCATCTCGTCTGTATCATTTTCATGTCCCTCGAAGGAGCCAGGCCAGCATCGATCCCATCAGGCCTGGGCCGGAATGGCGCCGTAAGTTATTGCCTGATCCCGTAACCAGCGCCGGTAGGAAACAGAGACGGCGTCGGCGCGGATCGGTGTTTCAGCCCGCGGATCCAACGGCAACCGTCGCGGCACCTGGTTTTCCAGGATCGGCTTGTCCTGGGCGAAGATCAGCTGCATGAAGCTGCGCACCGTCGCCGCGTCGATGCCGTCCACAAGGTAGCAAAGGAAGGGATGAGCGACGCAGTTGTCCTCATCGACCGGCTGCACGAACAGGGTGATGACGTCGAGCCGGTCCTTCTTCACAGGATTGCTCTTGTAGAGGGCCACCGTATACGGCCGGATCACCTTATAGATGTAGTCGACGACAAAGCCTTTCTTGGCGGTCGGCGAGGCCAGCGGTTGATAGAATTTGCATTCGGTCGCCAGCACCTCGTCCTTGTCGGTGATCTCGACCCTGTAGGGCACCACTTCGGTGTGCGGCTCGTCACCCAGCAGGCCTGTATGCACGAAGGGGAAATGCCCCATGTCGAGGAAATTCTCGACGGCGCGCAGACCCGACACCTTGACCGCGATCGAGCCGCCGCTGACCAGATGCCGGTCTGCCTCGTTCGATTCCGGAATGTAAATGATGTCCCGCCAGGGCTTGCCAAGACATGCCCAGACGAAGCCGTAGCGCTCGGCAGAATTGACCTGTTCGTCGGTGTCATGGCGGATGATCTCCTTGTTGTAGCGTCCCTTGCAGGTGATTGAGAGAGCGACCCCCAGAAGCCGTGTGGTGAACGGAGCACCAGCGGACAGCATCAAGCAATCCGCAACAATATGCCAGTCGTTCAAGAGAACCCCGTCTCTGCAAGGGCTGTTCATCGCAATCGTCCTCCCTGGCCGGCTCTTCACATCGAACCCGGCTTGGTCAGCGCCACCATTGCAAACACAAGATTGGATATCAATCAATGCATTTTTTGTAGCCAATGAATGTTTTTTGGTTGACAGACTGAAAGGATTGCATCCCATATATGCCACACCGCAACCTGGGATATGGGGCGCTGGAATGACGCCGATCATCGGCAGTGACATTGCGAAAGACGCATGGAAACCCACGCGGAGCGCCGTCTCGTGAGCAGCCGTTCCCAGTCAATCGCCGACACGCTGACGCGCGCCATCATTGATCATCGTCTCGTCCCCGGCTGCAAGCTCGGTGAACGCGAACTCGCTGAAATATTCGACGTTAGCCGCATCGTCGTCCGCCAGGCGCTGATACGGCTCGCCGATGATGGACTTGCCCAGATCGAGCGCAATCGCGGCGCCTTCGTCGCCAAGCCGAGCATGCAGGAGGCGATGGAAATCTACGACGCCCTGACGCTTGTCGAACAGGGCGTGGCAGCACAGCTCAGCGATCGGCTGGGCCCGGCCGGCTGGGCCGAACTGCGCCACCATGTCGAACGGCAGCGACAAGCCGTGGCCGCCGGCAATGATGCCCTGGCCGACGTGCTCGGCCAGGAGTTCCACACGGTGTTCGTGCGCCTCAGCCGCAACAAGGTGATGCAGGAAATCCATGCGCAACTCGTGCGCCGCACGACGCTGCTGCGCTCGCTCATTACCGCCGATTTCGACTATTGCAATCTGCTGGACGACCATTCGAGGGTTGTCGACCTTCTGGAAAAAGGCCGGCTCAAACAGGCTATGGATCTCATCGACACCCATCACCGCACGGTGGTGCGCGGCTACATCATGGACCGCGAGGTGTTTCCGGAAATTACCCCCGCCGAGGCGCTTGCCCCCTATCTCGACGGTGCGACGGACGCAGCCGCAACAGCTGTTCCGCTCAGACGGATGGCGAAGTCGTCAAGCAATGGCGATGGGGCGACGCATCTCCACGTCCATCTTCCAAAAACAGACCCGGCACCCACAAGCCGGGCATCAAGCAAAAAAACCAACAGAGGGTTACCATCATGAACAACGCAACAAGACGGGATTTCCTGAAATACAGCGGTGCGCTCGGCGCTGCACTTGGTGCAGGAGGCCTGAGCACGATCGCGCAAGCGCAGGAGGTGCTGAAAATCGGCGCCGTCTATGTCTCCCCGGTCGCTGAAATCGGCTGGACCAAGCAGCACAGCCTCGGTGTCGAAGCCATCAAGGCCGCATTCGGCGACAAGGTCGAGCTGACCGTCATCGACAACATCTTCATGCCGCAGGACGCCGAGCGCATTTTTCGCGAACTGGCGAGCGCCGGCAACAAGCTGATCTTCGGCACCAGCTTTTCACACGGAACGCCCATGCAGAAAGTGGCGCCACGGTTCCCAAAAGTGGCCTTCGAACATTGCTCCGGCATCGACCACCTCGCCAATCTCGGCACCTTCGAAGCCAAATATTACGAGGGTACTTTCGTCGCCGGCGCTGCCGGCGGCTACATGTCGAAATCAGGCAAGATCGGCTTCATCGGCGGCTTCCCGATCCCCGACATCGTTGGGCCGGCCAATGCGCTGCTGCTCGGTGCGCAAAGCGTCAACCCGAACGCTACCTGCAACACCATCTTCCTCAACTCTTGGTTTGATCCGGGCAAGGAAAAGGAGGCCGCCAAAACCCTGCTTTCACAAGGCTGCGACGTCATCTGCTCGATGACGGACACGGCCACCGGTGTCCAGGTCGCCGGCGAAGGCGGTGCCTGGTCGATCGGCTATGCCAGCGACATGGCGAAGTTCGGTTCGGGCAAGCAATTGACGGCATTCGTGCTCGACTGGACCAGCGACTATGTTGGCGCCGCCAAGGCCGTTGCCGCGGGCACCTGGAAGCCGGAAGTGCGTTGGGACGGACTGGCGGCAGGCGTCGTGAAAATGGCACCCTACAATGACGGCATTCCGGCCGACACCAGGGCCAAGCTCAAACAGATCGAGGCCGATATCGGCAGCGGCAAGGTTCATCCCTATGGCGGCGAGCTGAAGGACCAGGAGGGCAACGTCAAGGTCGCCGCCGGTTCGATTCTGGCTGACGACGACATTCGTGGCATGAACTGGTTCGTGAAGGGGATGATCGGCAAGCTGAGCTGATCGTCGCTCAAAAAGCCAACCGGCGCCGAAGCTGGAATGCTTCGGCGTCTGCCAGCTTGCGCCTAGTCCAACCCCGCTTCACGCCACGGCAGGACCCGCCATGCATCCGCGTTTAGAACTGCGCAACATCTGCAAGCGCTATCCGGGCGTCGTCGCCAATGACGACGTTTCATTGTCGATCCAACCCGGGGAAATCCACGCTGTCTTGGGTGAGAATGGCGCCGGCAAATCTACCCTGATGAAGATCATCTATGGCGCGGCGCAGGCCGACTCCGGGGAAATCCATAGCGATGGTAATCCGATCGTCGCTCACAATCCGGCGGTATCCCGCGCGCTCGGCATCGAGATGGTCTACCAGCATTTTGCGCTGTTCGAATCCGTGTCGGTGGTCGAGAACATTGCCCTGTCGACAAGCAGCACGTTCCATCTGCCGACGCTTGCCGAAAAGATTCGCGACCTCTCCATGCGCTACGGCATGCCCATCGATCCGCATCGCCAGGTGCACGACCTGTCGGTTGGCGAGCGCCAGCGTGTGGAGATCGTGCGCTGCCTGCTGCAGGCGCCGAAACTCCTGATCCTCGACGAACCGACTTCCGTGCTAACGCCGCAGGCAGTGGTCAAGCTGTTCGAGACGCTCCGGCAACTGGCCGCCGAGGGCTGCAGCATCGTCTATATCAGCCACAAGCTGGACGAAGTGCAGGAGCTTTGCGACACCGCCACCGTGCTGCGCAACGGCAAGGTCACCGGCACCGCCCGCCCGAAAGAGACGACATCGCTGGAGCTTGCCCGCATGATGGTCGGCTCCAGGCTGCCTGAAATGCATGTCAGTCCGCCAAGTCCGAGCGACAAGCCGGTGCTCGAGGTCAACAATCTTTCGGTCTCGGCCCGAGACCATTTCGGCGTCGACCTAAAGGATGTGTCGTTCAATGTGCATGGCGGGGAAATCGTCGGCATTGCCGGCGTTTCCGGAAACGGCCAGGCCGAGCTGATCGCCTTGCTCAGCGGCGAACGCACCCATGGCCGCGGCGACGCGATCAGGATTTGCGGCACCGACGCCGCCCGCCTGCGTGCCCACGAGCGCCGCAAGCTCGGCGTCGCCTTTGTTCCCGAAGAAAGGCTCGGACGCGGTGCGGTGCCGTCGCACACGCTGTGGGAGAACGCCGTGCTGACCGCGCACCGCTTCGGCACGGTGCGCAACGGACTGGTCGATCGCCGCAAGGCCAAGGCTTTCGCCGCCGGCATCATCGACAGGTTCAAGGTCAAGGCCAATGGAGCGCAGTCGACCGCGCAAAGCCTGTCGGGCGGCAACCTGCAGAAGTTCATCGTCGGACGCGAGATCGCGCTCAAGCCAAAGCTGTTCCTGGTGTCTCAGCCGACCTGGGGTGTCGATGTCGGCGCATCCGCCTTCATCCGGCAGACCATCATCGATCTCAGCCGTGCCGGGGCAGCGGTTCTTGTCGTCTCCGAAGAACTCGATGAGTTGTTCGAGATCTGTGACCGGCTGCTGGTGATCTGCAAGGGAAAGGTGTCACCGCCACTCATCCGCACGACAACCGACCGCGAGGAGATCGGACTTCTGATGACCGGCCGGACAATGAACGAGCCGACATCGGCGAACGGGAGTGGCGATATTGCACTTCAGGATTGAACAAAGGCCGGAGCCATCCGCGCCTATGCGCATTGCCGCACCGATCCTGGCGACGATACTGACGGTCGTCGTCGGCTCGGTTTTCTTCGCCTCTCTCGGACATGATCCACTGGCGACGCTCCATGCGTTCTTTGTCGAGCCGCTCAGTTCGATGAACGGACTGTCGGAATGGCTGCTCAAGGCCTCGCCGCTGATCCTGATCGCCTGCGGGCTGGCGGTCGGCTTTCGCGCCAATGTCTGGAACATCGGCGCCGAGGGCCAGTTCACCATGGGAGCGATTGCTGCCAGCGGCGTCGGGCTGTTCTGGCCAAATCCGGAGAGCGTGCTGCTGTTGCCCCTGATGTTCCTGGCCGGCATGGGCGCCGGCATGGCATGGGCGGCCATTCCGGCCTTCCTGCGTGCCCGCATGAACACCAACGAAATCCTCGTCACGCTGATGATGACCTACATCGCCACGCTGTTCCTGTCCTATCTCGTGCATGGGCCGTGGCGCGATCCGGCCGGTTTCAACTATCCGCAGACGGCCCTCCTGCCTGCCGCCGCGATGCTCCAGTCCTTTGATCCGGCATACCGGCTCAATTCCTCGGTCTTCATCACCGTCGTCGCCGTCATCGCGATGTGGCTGTTCACCGACCGCAGCTTCCTCGGCTACAAGATGTCGGTGAGCGGCGCGGCACCGCTGGCCGCGCGGTATGCGGGGTTCCGCGAGTCGGCGGCGATCTGGATCGGCCTGCTGGCCGGCGGAGCAGCAGCCGGCATCGCCGGCATGGCGGAAGCTGCCGGACCGCTCGGCCAGCTCTCGCCACAGATATCGCCAGGTTATGGTTTCGCGGCCATCATTGTCGCCTTCATCGGACGGCTGAACGCCTTTGGCATCGTGCTCGGCGGTCTGCTGATGTCGCTGCTTTTCCTTGGCGGAGAAGGCGTGCAGATGACGCTTGGCCTGCCCTCGGCGCTGACACGGATTTTCCAGGGCATCCTGCTGTTCTTCCTGCTCGCCGCCGACTTCTTCATCTTCTACCGCGTTCGCCTGGTCCGGGAGAAAGCCTGATGGATCTGTTCATTGCCATCTTCACCGGCACCGTCATTGCCGCAACGCCCCTGATCTTCGCAGCCCTCGGCGAACTCGTGGTCGAAAAGTCAGGCGTTCTCAATCTCGGCATCGAAGGCATGATGCTGATGGGGGCAGCACTTGCGTTCTGGGCTGTCACCGCGGGCTTTTCCATGCCTGTCGCGATCATGGCCGGCGCGCTGGCCGGTGCTGCCGCATCGCTGCTGTTCGGCGTTCTGGCACTGACCTTCCTGACCAATCAATACGCCGCCGGTCTGGCGCTGGCGATCTTCGGGTCAGGTGTTTCGGCCTTTCTCGGACGCGGTTTTGGCAGTTCCCCGATCGAAGCGCTGCATGGCGTCGACTTCCCCTTCTTGTCCGACATACCTTTCCTCGGTCCAATGCTGTTCCGCTTCGATCCGATGGTTTACCTGGCCTTGCTGATGTTCGCAGCGATCAGCTGGTTTCTCTATCGGACCAAGGCTGGGCTCATCTTGCGCACGATCGGCGAGTCGCCGCAGACGTCGCATGCGATCGGCTACCCGGTGATCAAGATCCGCTACATGGCCGTCCTGTTCGGCGGGCTGATGGCCGGACTGGCGGGCGCCTATCTGTCGGTCGCCTACACGCCGCTGTGGGTCGAGAACATGACCGCCGGCAAGGGCTGGATAGCGCTTGCGCTGGTGGTTTTCGCCACATGGCGGCCGCTGCGCATCCTGCTTGGCGCCTGGCTGTTCGGCGGCATGACGATCCTGCAGCTGCAAGGACAGGCGCTCGGGCTGGAAGTGCCGTCGGAACTGCTGTCGGCCCTGCCCTATCTGGCCACCATCATCGTGCTGGTCCTCATTTCACGAAACCGCCAGATGCTCGCGCTGCATTTCCCGGCCTCACTTGCAAAGCCCTTCCGCCCGGCGACCTGAACCAGGAACTATTCTCTGTTGTAGGGTATGCCGAGCGCCACCGGCTGATGCGTGCGCGATCGCAACCCGGCCAGCAGCACCAAGGATGCCACATAGGGTAGCACGAGGAATATCTGATGGGGGACGGGTATCCCCACGACCTGCGCATGGATGCCCAACGCCTCGAGAAACGCGAAAATGAAGATCGCACCGACAACCCGGAACGGCATCCAGTTGCCGGCAATGATTGCGACGACGACCAGCCAGCCGCGCCCGGCAATGAGGTCGGGGACGAATTTGTCGGAATAGCCGAGCATCAGAAACGCACCACCGAAGCCGGACATCATGCTGCCGAACATGATCGCCAGGCACTGCCTGAGGCCGACATGCAATCCCTTGACGTCGAGCGCCTTTGGATTTTCACCGACGCAGCGCACCTCGAGGCCGTATTTGGTTCGGTAGAGAAAGAACCAGACCAGGACAGGCAGGAAGAAGCTGACATAGGTGAGCAGACGTTGCGAAAACAGCACCGGACCCAAGACCGGAATATCCGCCAGGTAGGGGATCGGCACCCGGTCGAAGCCAGCGAATGTCGGCGGCTCGCGGCCGGCAACATAGGCCTGGAACCAGAACAGTGTGACGCCCGAGGCGAGAAGATTGAGGGCCAGTCCGGCGACGAACTGCTCGGCCTTCAACACGATCGTCACGAACGACATGATCAGGCTGCTTGCGGCGCAGGCAATGATGGCCACCGCCAAGGCCAGCCACGGCGATCCTGTGGTCGAGGCGACCATGTAGGCGACCACCGCCCCGATCAACATGGTGCCTTCGACGGCGATGTTCCATATACCGGCGCGCTGTGTGACCAGCTCGCCCATTGCCGAAAACAGCAGCGGTGTCGCAATGCGGACCATCGCCGCCAGCAGGCTGATCAGCAGCGGTCCCTGCAAGAGCTCAAGCATGGACTTCCCTCCGCACCAGTTGGAGCCGTGTCGCCACCGCGGCGCACAGGAAAAACAACAGCACCAATCCCTCCATCGCCGAGACCAGTCCGGCCGGTGTGCCGCTTTTGAGCCGCATGTAGATGGTGCCGCTCTGAAGGGCGCCGAAGAACAGTGCCGCGAGCATCGTCCCGCTAGGGCGAAGCCCGCCCACCATGGCCACGACAATGCCGGAACTGCCGATGCCGAGCAGCGTTTCAGCGCGCAGCCGATGCGTTACGCCGAACAGCTCGCCCGCACCTGCCAGCCCAGCCAGCGCCCCCGACATCAGCATGACGGTCAGGAGAAGCCGGCGGACATTGGTGCCGCGAAAGGTCAAAGCGGTCGGGTTGGAGCCGAATGCGCGGATTTCATAGCCAAGCGACGTCTTGTCGAGCAAGACCGAGCAGAACGCCGAGGCGGCAAGCGCAAACAGGAACCCGACATGCAGCTTTCCCGCACCCGTGCCAAAAAACACCGGCCATTCGAGAGCCGGATTGATCGGCGGCGATTGGTGGTAGGCCACGGTGACGCCGGTCTCCATCCACGGGCCCCCGTCGAGAAGATAGGCAAGCAGGAACATGATGATGTAGTTCAACATCACCGTTGAAATGATCTCATTGGTGCCGAACCTGGTCTTCAGAGCGCCGGCAAGCAGGCCAAGTGCGCCGCCGCCGGCCAACCCGGCGACGGCGAGAACACAGACCGCCAGCCACGACGGGAGCGGTGCCACCCAGAAGCTGACCCAATAGGCCGCCATGGCGCCGGCGAACACCTGACCTTCCTGGCCGATGTTCCAGATCTTGGCCCTGAACGCCAGCACCGTGCCCAGTCCGACGAGCAGAAGCGGCGTCGCCTTGGCCAGCGATCCAAGCAAGGCGCCTGGGCTGCCGAATGCACCGATCAGCAAGGACGAGAAGGCCTTGGCCGGATCGCCGCCGGAAAGCTTCAACAGGATTGCGGAAGTCAGAAAAGCACCGAGCATCGCCGCCGAATAGCAGACGACGTTCCACCCCAGGCTGCCGCCCGAGCGTCGTTGAAATGATATCATTGAGTTACCTGTCCAAGCTGGCTGGTGTCGCCAGCCATCATCATTCCGAGTTCGAGAAGGCTGGTCTCCTGCGGCCGGACGATGCCCATGATCCTCCCCTTGAAGATCACCGCGATGCGGTCGCAGAGGCGCAGCAGATCCTCAAGCTCCTCGGATGCCAGCAGGACCGCAAATCCGGCGGCGCGTTTTTCCAGGATCTTCTCGTAAACGAATTCCGAGGCGGCGACGTCGAGGCCGCGCGTCGGCTGGTTGGCCAGCAGCAACCGCCTGGCATGCTGGAACTCGCGGGCGAGAATGACGCGCTGGGCATTGCCGCCCGACAGTCGCTCCACCGGCAGCTCGGCCGAGGCGGTCGCGACCTTGTATTCGTCGATCTTGCGCCGCGCCAACTCAGCCAGTTTGCGGCGATCGAGAAAAGGGCCGCGGCAATACTCGGGCGAGCGCTGCCAGCCCAACACGAGATTCTCGGCGGTTCCGAACTCCGGGATCAGCCCTTCGAGAAAGCGGTCTTCCGGCACGAAGCCGACGCCTCTGTCGAGGATTCCGCGTGACGTCGGCGCCACCACCGGAATCCCTTCGAGGGAGAAACTACCGGATTGAAGCCTGCGAACGCCCATCAGGACTTCGAAGAGTTCCCTCTGGCCGTTTCCGGCAACCCCCGCCAGTCCAAGCACCTCGTTGGCGGCAATGGTGAAGGTGACGTCCTTGAGAACGTCCTCGCCCCACTCGCCGATTGCCGATGCGCTTGCCATGGCGAGGATTTCGCCCGCCGGTGCAAGCGAAGCGTCCCTGACGCTCTTGGTCACCTTGTGCCCGACCATCAGCGCGGTGATCGCTTCGGCGGTCGTTCCCACGGTATCGACGGTGGCGACGACCTTGCCCCGGCGCAGCACCGTCACCCTGTCCGACTGCATCACCTCACGCAGCTTGTGGCTGATCAGGATGATCGAGAGGCCCCGTTTGCGCATTCCGTCGAGGATAACGAAGAGCTGGTCGGATTGCTGCGGCGTGAGGACCGCCGTCGGCTCGTCGAGGATCAGCAACTCGGCGCCGAAATAAAGCGCCTTCAGGATTTCCACCCATTGCTGCTCGCCGACCGAGAGCTGCCAGATCTCGCGATCCAGATCGATGTCGATGCCGCAATCGCGGCAAAGGGTGAGAATCTTGCTGCGGGCGTCGGCCTTCTTCAGCAGCAGCCCGACATCGGCACTGCCGACAATGATGTTCTCCAGCACGGTGAAATTGGAGACCAGCACGAAATGCTGATGCACCATGCCGATCCCCAACCGCAGGGCATCGGCGGGAGAGTTCAGCTCCACCACCTCGCCCTTGAAGCGGATGACGCCGCTGTCGGCCTTGTAGTAGCCATACAGGCAGGACGACAGCGTCGACTTGCCAGCACCGTTCTCGCCGAAAAGGCAGTGGATCTCGCCCTTGCGGACATCTAGATTGACCCCGTCATTGGCGACGACGCTGCCAAATCGCTTGGTAAGGTTCTGGACGTTCAGCAGGTCTTCCATTGGGTCGCGCACCGGGCTGCCTGTTCGATATCTCTTACTTCACCTCGGCGGTATCGAGGGGAACGACAAACTTGCCCGACATGATGTCCTGCCGCTTGGCCGCGATTTCGTCCTTCACCGCTTGCGGGATCTTGCCGTCGAAGTCGTAGTAAGGCGCGATGTCGGTGCCGCCTTCCGCCATGGAGAACCACCTTGGCTCGGCATTGCCGCTGAACTGTCCGCCGGCCTTATGTTTCAGCCACTCGGCGATGATCCACTTGACGTCGGGCTGCCAGTTGATCAGCGCGCTGGATGCTATCGCGTCGGGAGCAACCTTGTTCTGGTCGTTGATATTGGCAAAGCACATGATCTTGTGCTCCTGGCACGGCTTGAAATTGTCGGTCAGCATGAACACGACGTCGGCACCGGCCGCGATCTGCACATTGGCGTGCTCTGCCGCCAGCGCATTGTCGGACCACGAGCCGATGAACGACAGCCGATGCTGGATGTCGGGCCTGATCGATTTTGCCCCATCGAAGAATGCGTTGATCTGGTCGTTGACGTCGTCGGCGGCGAAGGTTCCCACCACCCCGACCATGCCGGATTTGGTGGTGTGGCCAGCCAGCATTCCAAGCAGGTAGGACGGTTCGTGCAACCGCTTGTAGATCCAGTACTGGTTGGCCCCGACCGGAAGATTGCCGGAGCCGGTGACGACGAACATCAGGTCCGGAAATTCGGCGTTGAGTTTCTTGACCTGGTCCGAATAGCGGCCATGGCACCAGATGATGTTGTATTCGCCGCTTTCAGCGTAGAAGCGCATCGCGTTTTCCGCATCGTCGCCCCACAGTGGGTCGGTGTATTCCCAGGAGATTTCGAGTCCTTCCGGCTTCTCCTGTTTCAGGTGCTCGAGCGAATCGAGCAATGTGCTGGACCAACCGACATCGGTGCGGCTTTCCAGGATGATCGCCAGTTTCAGCGTCTTTGGCGTGTCCGCAAAGGACCGCACAAGCCCGGAAAGAAGCAGGGCGCCTGCCGAACCCAGGATGGCCGTGCGTCGCGTGATGGTATTCGTCATTGCTTGATCCTCTCATTCCAGTCCGAGAACTGTCTAATGCCGCCCTGTCGTCATCCGGATATTGTTGTCTTTTCCGGTTGCCGACGTGGAGGCTGCGATCGCCAGGCCGACGTCCCCTATGGCGTTGCCAGGCAGCCGGTTTTCCGGCTTGGGTCCGAAACTTCCATGGCGAAGCCCGGCTAACAATGGCTGCGATTTCTTTCGGGCATATCCGCAATTAATCATGCCCGAAAATGCGTCCATGCCTAGTGAGCGCGGATGCCGTCGGCGGCGACGACGCCATAGCGCAGGCCTCTTTCGCGCAGCCAGCGCCGGTAGGCAGCCGATGCAGCGTCGGCCCGGATCGGCACCTCGGAACGGGGATCCAGCGGCAGCTTCTTCGGCACCTGGTTCTCCAGGATCGGCTTGTCCTGACCCAGGATGGTCTGATGAAACCGCCTCAGGGTCGCGAGGTCGCGGACTTCATCCAGCAGGCAGATGACGATATGGACGAGCACCCAGTCCTCTTCGACCGGCTGCCCGAACAGCGCGATGACGTCGCGCCGGTCACGTTGCCGCGACCCCGTCTTGTAAAGGACGGCGCAGAACGGGTGCGGCACCCGGTAGATATATTCGGTGTCGGCACCTGTCGTCGAACCCGCATTCGCCTGCGGCTGGTAGAACTCGCAATCCGTGACCATTATTTCGGGCGGCTCGGTCGAGACCTGCACCTTGTAAGGTTTGACCTCGGTGTGCGGCTCCTCGCCGAGGATACCTGTGTGGACGAATGGGAAATGCCCCATGTCGAGAAAGTTCTCGACGGCCCTGGGCGCCGATACGTTTACCCTTACGACGCCCTGGATGATGTGGCGGCGATCGGCTTCGGAAAACTCCGGAATCTCGAACAGGTCGCGCTCCGGCGTGCCCAGCGTCGTCCAGACATAGCCGAACCGCTCAATGACGGGGAGCTCTGTTCGGGTAGCATCGACGCTAGCCTCGCCTTGCCAGACTGCAATCTTGCCGCCGCGCCGGCCAACGGCAATCGGCTGACCGAGCAGGACCGTCCGGATCGCCCGATCGACCGGCAAGTCCTCGATGCAGCCAACGACATGCCAGTCGTTGAGCGCTACGGGATCCAGGTGAGAGAAATTGTCCATGATGCTGTCCAGCCCGGAATGTCTGTTGTCGGTGAACGGATCTGGCCGAGGCGCTACCGGCAACGAGGTTGAGGACATCGGTCCCTTGCCCTGCGGGGCTTGGCGCTGCAAGCCGGATCAATCCTGATAGGTCCGACATTTCATCCGCGGCCGGAAATCCGCCATGCCTGCTGTTGAGGAAAGCATATCGCCAGTTCATCCGCCCTCGTTCCGGCGGCAATGCTTGCCCCGCCCATCCGGAGGCATGTGGGCAGCCGTCAGGCGTTGCGCTTCTGCTCTCTCAATTCGGTCGGTGAGCAGTCGAATGCCAGCTTGACCTGCCGCGAGAAATGATAGGGGTTCTTGTAGCCGACCTGGTAGGCGATCTCGCTTATCGACAGCCCCGTCCGCTGCAGCAGATGCGTGCCGTAGTCGAGACGGCAACGCCACAGATATTTGGCAGGCGTCATGCCGAGATGTTTCTTAAACGCCGAGACCAGATATTGCGGGCTGACGCGCACCTGCTGCGCCACCCGCTCGATCGACAGATCAGCGGCAAAATTCTCCTCGAGGAACCGGCGCGCCTGCAGGATCGTCTGCGGGATCGGCCGCTCCGCCTCGATCACCTCGGCCTCGTAGATGAAAGCGTGGAGGAGCGCGTTGGTCAGCGACTCGCGAACACCGCTGCGACCGCCGCGCTCACCGAGGCCAAGGTCGACACCCAATTGCATGAGGGTGTGGACCATCGGCGAGGCGACGATGAACGGCGCGAACTTCTCGCGCTCCTTGTACAGCCATGCCGCGTTCTGCGGCCGGCCATCGCACCAACTGATATGGGTCAGCGTGTCCGACGCAACCGTCGTCATATAGCGGTGGCGCGTAAGCGACAGAGCGCATTGCCCCGCCTCCAATTGCAGGACGCTGTCATCCGTCTCCAACCGCAGGGATCCAATGTGGACAAGCATGAAAGCCAGATAGTCGCCGCCAATCGGCCCGTACTCGCCACCATTCTCATAGGTCAGTGCACCGAACGTGTTCTCGCGGCTAAGATCGATTGGAGGCAGGCGCATGGCGACGTTCCCTCTCAGGCTGCCGGCCTCGTGTCGAGCCGCTTGCCGGCACTGTCATCTTCAATAGTCGAGGGTGTGGCTCCGTGGCGCAAGGCATTTGCTTGTTCGAATGAAAATCTGACTTTGGTGCGTCTCAGCGACCGTAGATCGGGAATGCTTCGCAAAGCTCCTCGACCGACAGGCGAGCCGCCTTCTCCTGTTCGGCGCCCCATTGCGTTCCAACCGCGTCAAGGACGTCGGCTATGAGATGACCGACACGCGCAAACTCGCCCTCGCCGAAACTGCGCGTCGTTGCCGCTGGCGTGCCCAGCCGGATGCCGGAGGTGACGGCGGGCGGCGCCGGGTCGAAGGGAATGCCGTTCTTGTTGCAGGTCAGCCCGGCACGGCCCAGCGCCTCCTCCGCATCCTTGCCGGACAGACCCTTGCCGCGCAGGTCCACCAGCAGCAGATGCGTATCGGTTCCACCGGAGACGATATCGAAACCGCGCTCGCCAAGCGTGGCGGCCAGGGTTTTGGCATTCGTCACCACCTGACGGGCATAGTCCTTGAACCCCTCCTCCAAAGCTTCACCCAAGGCAACGGCCTTGGCGGCGATGACATGCATCAGCGGACCGCCCTGCAGGCCCGGGAAGACAGCCGAATTCAGCTTCTTGGCGATGTCCTGACTGTTGGTCAGGATCATGCCGCCGCGCGGGCCGCGCAGCGTTTTGTGCGTCGTGGTGGTGACGATATCAGCGACCTCGACCGGGTTGGGATGCACGCCGCCGGCGACCAGGCCGGCGAAATGCGCCATGTCGACCATCATCAGGGAGCCGACAGCGTCGGCGATCGCCCGGATACGCTTGAAGTCGATGATGCGCGGATAGGCTGACCCGCCAGCGATGATCAGTTTGGGCTTGGTCTCATGTGCCTTCGACTCCAGTTCCTCATAGTCGATGAGGCAATCGCTCTGGCGGACGCCGTACGGGACGGCGTTGAACCATTTTCCCGACATCGTCGGCTTGGCACCGTGAGTTAGATGCCCTCCGGCGGCGAGCGACAGACCCATGAAGGTGTCGCCGGGTTTAAGCATGGCGAGCATCACCGCGCCATTGGCCTGCGCGCCGGAATGCGGCTGGACATTGGCATGCGCCGAACCGAACAGCCGGCAAGCCCTGTCGATGGCCGCCGCTTCCGCCAGATCGACATATTGGCAGCCGCCATAGTAGCGATGCCCGGGATAGCCCTCGGCATATTTGTTGGTCATCACCGAGCCCTGCGCTTCGAGCACCGCCGGCGAGACGATGTTTTCGGAAGCGATCAGCTCGATCTCCGACCTCTGCCGGCCGATTTCGCGCTCTATCGCGTCGGCGATCACCGGATCCTGCCGCGCGAGGTTTCGTTGGAAGAAGCCGGACATTCTGCTGGTCTCCTGGCGTGCCTGCGGATGCTTGCAGGCATCCGGCGATGGCTGTGCTCGTTGAGTTGAAAACGCGTGGCTAATTCACGGCGTCAGGCGGGGTGCGCCCTTCGAAGAAGGCCGACAGATTGTCGATCACCCTCATGCCCATGGCGATGCGCGTTTCGCTGGTGGCACTGCCCAGATGCGGCAGCAGCACGACATCCTCGCGCTCGGTCAAGGAGCGTGGCACGGAAGGCTCCGTCTCGAAGACATCCAGTCCGGCGCCGGCGATCCGGCGCTCACGAAGCGCCTGAACCAGTGCGTCCTCGTCAATCACGTCGCCACGCGCCGTGTTGATCAGGAAGGCCGATCTCTTCATGCAGGCAAGACGGCGTTCGTTGATGAGGCGGGTGTTCTCGCCACCGCCAGGACAATGCAACGACACGAAATCCGAAGCCGAGAGCACGTCATCGACTGTTGCCATTTGCCGAGCCGGCATGCCGGGATCAGCAACCGGCATGCTGTCGAAGAAGACGACATCCATACCGAAGCCGAAATGACAGCGCTTCGCCATTGCCTGGCCGATGCGGCCCATGCCGATGATGCCGACGGTCTTGCCACTGACCTGGGTCCCGCACAGATGCGTTGGTCGCCAGCCGGTCCAGTTGCCGGAGCGCAATTCGCGTTCGCCCTCTCCGGCACGGCGTGCGCACATCAAAAGCAGCGTCATGGCGAGATCGGCGGTGGCATCGGTCAACACGGCGGGCGTGTTGGTGACGAC
>NZ_RZRT01000169.1:0-1327 GCF_003998295.1 Mesorhizobium sp. M7A.F.Ca.US.011.01.1.1 | reverse complement strand
TGTCCGAACCGTATAGATAGGTAACAGAATGGACCGATAGCATGGGTAACAGTTTTCTTGTCCGCCGGAGGACCGGCGATGGTTTGGCGAGAGACTGGCATCATGGACGAACGGCTTCGGTTTGTTGTGGATTGCCTTGCAGGCGAAGAGACGATGAGCGCGCTTTGTGCGGCCTACGGGATCTCACGTAAGTGCGGCTACAAATGGCTCGGGCGTTATCGGGATTTTGGCCCGGAAGGTTTGCACGATCTGCCGCGGGCGCCGCTCAATCATGGCCGGGCGACGCCTTGGGATGTGGTGGAGCGGATCGTGGCCATGAAGGAGGGGCACCCGCTGTGGGGGCCCAAGAAGATCATGGCCAGGCTCAAGCGTGCGGAGCCCTCCTGCGGCTGGCCTGCGGTCTCGACGGCGGGTGAGATTCTGAAGCGGCATGGACTTGTGGGGCGCAGGCGCAGGCGCTGGAAGGCGGCAGGCAATGGCCCATGGCCGGAAGCTTCGGAGCCGAACGCGGTGTGGACCGGAGACCACAAGGGCTGGTTCCGGACCCGCGACGGGTGGCGCTGCGAACCGCTGACGGTGATGGATGCGTTGAGCCGCTACCTGTTGGGGCTCGAGGCAACGAGCTCGACGGCGGATGAGGAGGCCTGGCCGGTGTTTGAACGGTTGTTTGAGGAGAACGGCCTGCCGGATCGCTTCAGAAGCGACAATGGCTCACCATTTGCGTCGGCCGGCGTCACCGGGCTGACGCCGCTTGCGGCGCGGTTCATCAAGCTCGGCATCGCCCTTGAGCGCATTCAGCCGGGCAAGCCGCAGCAGAACGGGCGCCATGAGCGTTTCCACCTGACCATGCTGCCGATGGCCAAGGCACCGGAGGCCGACAGGGCGGCTCAAGCCCAGGCGTTCGAGGCCTTCCGGCGCAGCTACAATGAGGAGCGCCCGCACGAGGCGCTTGGCATGGACACCCCGGCGCAGCATTACCGTCCCTCGACCCGCCCCATGCCCAAGACGACCCCCGAGCCGGACTATCCGGCCGAGGCGGCGGTGCGCAGCGTGCGCCAGAATGGCGCCGTCAAATGGCAGGGCGCCGAAATCTACGTCTCGGCCACGCTGGCAGGCGAGCCGATTGCCATCGAAGAGACTGAGAACGGTGAATGGGCCATGCGCTTCTATGCCCATCCGCTCGGCTTCATCGACCAGAAGCACATGAAACTGGTTCGCCGAAGCGCCAAGCGGTTGGGTTGGCGCGATGCTTCGGCGAACCCATCGTAAGGGGAAAACTGTTACCTATGTATCCGGTTCAAACTGTTACCCATCTATCGGCTGGACA
>NZ_RZRT01000168.1:0-1333 GCF_003998295.1 Mesorhizobium sp. M7A.F.Ca.US.011.01.1.1 | reverse complement strand
GAGGACCGAGCCGCTCGAGCCAGTCGGCGAGCTCGTTTGGATCCGAGGCCGCCACTCCTTTCCGGAAAATGATACCGGACTCATCGACACGCAGATTGCGGTTTCAGCCAACCACACATCCAAACCGACATAGTGCTTCATGCTCTGCTCCCTTCTCTCATTAGATTGCGCGAAGCAGACCAAGACTTGGGAGCGACCGCAATCACCCCATCTACGAACAGCACGTACTCTGGACTGAATATTGCCGGATGATGGCGTCGCTGGCGCTCAAAATCCCCAGCCACCAAGCCGAACTTGATTTGCGCCAGGCGGATGACGTCCACGTAAATGACTCGGCGCGAATAATGCGTGCCGCTGATGACACGATCGAACTGGCATCGATGACCTTCGGATTTCCGACCGGCGGAATGAATTTAGCTGATATCATTGTACAACGTCAAGATTATGCGACTTTCATCAATAAAGTTCTTTCTGTTGCAAAGTACGCATGTCGCTTTCCGTATGTCTTATCAACAGTACTTGAGAGGCAACCCGTCAGTATTGCACGGCAACGCTGACCCGACTTCTCGGCCCGACAGATCGATGCTACATAAGACCACCTCATTGCCTCATGAAATTGGATGGGAGACCATGAATTTTTTCTGAAACGCCGGGTCGGCGGCCCAGGTCAGACCATATCGGCCTTCGCGACCTTCCCCTTCCCTCTCGGCGCACTCACTTGTGCGGCATGCAATAGACTCCCTGAGATTCCATCAGTATCACGCCACCCTTCAGCTCGCTCAGTGCGCCGACCCACGCTTCCGAATAAGTGCGGCTGGCATCCACGGCCGTCAGCCAAAGAACGCGATTGTCGACCAGTTCGACCTTAACCTCCTGCTGCAAAGGGCTTGCCTGCACGGTCTGCTGATAGTGGCGTTTGATCCGGACATTGCTGGCCGGGAACTCAGCTTCGTTGCTGCCGTAGTTCAGCACAAAACCAGTGCGATCCTCAGCCACTGAACAACTGCCATCACGCTCACATACGATCTTGGCAGCAGTCTTGCAGTCCCATTTCAATGAAGCGGGCCACATAGGATTGTCCACGCTTGATCGCGGCTTGTCGCTCTGACCGGCCGCTGTCAACACTGAGCCTGTGTTCAAAATCACAGTGGATATGAGAAGGGCCTTGAACAATACAAAACTCCCTGAATTGCGACCATAGTACCTCGTCCTGCGTGATCGCCTGGCTCATGGCATGTTGAGATTGAACCAGCTTTTCTGGCGCACGCCGTTCGCGGCATCATACTCGATGAACCAGGGCTTTCCGCGCATCGGTCGAGGGATGGTGTAGTAG
>NZ_RZRT01000167.1:0-1367 GCF_003998295.1 Mesorhizobium sp. M7A.F.Ca.US.011.01.1.1 | reverse complement strand
GCTGGTGGATGCGGTTCGCGCTACCGCCGGAGGCAGCTGAAACATGGACGACGAGGAGGTCTATGTCGAGCCGGTCAGCCTGCCGCTGACACGCCCCCCGATGAAATGGGGGGTGCGATATGAGGTTTTTGCCCTGAACGGCATCCTGGCGGTGATCGGTTTTATCGCCACGAGCAGCTTCATGCTCGGCCTTGGCGTGTTCGGCGTGGTGCATCTGGTCAGCGCATATCTGTGCCAGCGCGACCCCTACATGTTTCATATTTTCGAGCGGCGCGTCTCCAAACGCGGAGCGGTGGCGAACCTTACTTTCTGGGGGGCGAGGAGCTATTCGCCATGAGCCTCGATGCCGACCTGAAATTTGGCCGTGAGCGCCGCCGCGAAAAGCCCGCGGCGATGCACATCCCTTACCTTCGCCATGCCGATGACAATCTGATCGTGACGAAGAGCGGCTTTCTGGTCGGCGTCATCCAGCTTAGTGGCCTGCCGTTCCAGACGATGGACCAGGCCGAGCTGAACAGCCGAATGTTCAACCGCAACACGACGTTCCGCAATCTCTCGACGTCTCGCTTTGCGGTCTACACGACGATCATCCGCCGCCACGTGACGCCTGAGATCGAAGGCGACTTTGACAATCCTTTCGTGGCCGAGCTCGACGCCCGCTACATGGATGAGCTTGGGGCGAAAAACCTTTTCGTCAACGAGGCGTATCTGACTGTCATACGCCGACCGATGGTCGGCCGCGTCGGCTGGGTGGACAAGGCGCTCAATGCGTTTCGCATAAGTACCGCGGGCGAGGAAACCCGCGAAGAGGCGATGGCCGAATTGCGTGACGTTCTCGACGGCGTCGTCAAGGATTTCACGGCTTATGGGGCGCGTCTTCTCGGCGTCGTAAAACGCCGCGAAAGCTTCTTTTCCGAGCCGGCGGAATTCTTGGCGAAGATCCTCGCCGGCGGCCTCGACGTGGAAATGCCTTTGCCGCGCATGAGCCTTGGCGATGTGCTGGCGACACGACAGCTGTTTTTCGGCAAATCCGCGCTGGAACTTCGCGGGCCGGACGCAGGCAAGCTCGGCGCCATGGTGTCGATCAAGGAATACCCACCGTTCACAGCTCCGGGCTCATTGGACGGTCTCTTGCGCCTGCCACATGAGTTTGTCCTGACGCAGAGTTTCGCGATCGAGGACCGTGTAACGGCGATGCGCAGGATCAACACCATCGCCAACCAGGTCGAGGGTTCAGACGAGGCGGGCACGACGGTCGAGGACTCCGTCCACGACGGCGCCGACAAGCTGGCCGGCGGCGAAGTGGTCTTCGGGCAACATCACATGAGCGTCATGGCCTTGGCGCCGGACATGACCGGGCTCAACCG
>NZ_RZRT01000166.1:0-1367 GCF_003998295.1 Mesorhizobium sp. M7A.F.Ca.US.011.01.1.1 | reverse complement strand
GTGTAGGGCGAGCCACCTCATCGACAGAGGCGGACATACGGTCTTACACTCAAGTTTGGCCTGGGAGAATTGTTCGCTCGCGATGCCGCTGCTCGCTACGTAGCCAGGGGCGCTAATCAATGAAAAGCAGAGCAACAGGAGGCAGATGAAGGCTAAGGTCACTTTCGACGATGTCTTGAATTCTTAACGGTCCCTAGGGCTGACCTTTTAGATGTGCCGAAAGAAAAAGCGGGGTGCCCTGAGTGCACGCCGCTAGAGGGCGGGTGTGGTTATTATCCGCGGGGAAACTCTGAGGGAGACGCGCCGTTATCCGGCGAGCGCACGCGATACCTCGAGGAAGTGGCCGTACTTATCCGCCTTGGTCTTGAGATAGGCCTGATTGACCGAACTGCTGGCGACCAACAGGCCGCGCCGTCTGGCGATCGCGATGCCGTGCGACGCAAGAGCGTCCATCTTTGCGGGGCTGTTGGTCAGAAGAACAACCTCGTGCATCGCAAGGTCCTTCAGGATTCCGGCCGCCGCAAAGTAGTCGCGGCTGTCGTCGGCTAGGCCAAGAGCCCTGTTCGCCTCCGAAGTGTCATAGCCGTCGTCCTGAAGAGCGTACGCCCTGATCTTGTTCGCCAACCCGATGCCCCGGCCTTCGTGACCCCGGATGTAGACAAGGCATCCCCTTACGCTCGCGCCAATGATCGCGAGTGCCCGTTCGAGCTGCTCGCCACAGTCACAGCGCAGCGATCCAAGCGCCTCGCCGGTGACGCATTCGGAATGCACCCGCACGATTGCTTCGGCGTTGGAAGGACCATCCTTGACGAGCGCGATATGCTCGATGCCAGTCAGCTCGTCCCAATAGGCGTGGGCTTGGAAGACGCCGAAACGGGTCGGCATGGCGCATTCTCCGACCTTGGTAATGAGGATTTCGGTCCGCTTGCGGTAGGCTATCAAGTCGCGGATCGTCACCAACAGAAGTCCATGTTCGCGGGCGAATTGGATAAGCTGCGGCAACCGCGACATCGTTCCGTCGTCATTTGCGATTTCGCAGATAACGCCGCTCGGCGCGAGACCCGCCAACGTGCTAAGATCGACGGAGGCCTCTGTGTGCCCTGGACGTTCAAGGACGCCGTTGCGTTTGGCGACCAGCGGGAAGACATGGCCTGGTCTCGAAAAATCGGCCGGCTTCCTTGAGCCGGACAAAAGCGCGGCGATGGTCGCCGCCCGGTCGGTCGCCGAAATCCCGGTGGAAATGCCCTCGGCCAGATCGATCGAGACGGTGAATGCGGTCTTCATCGGGTCGGTGTTCGATGAAGCCATCGGCGGAAGTTCGAGTTCGCGGGCGCGCTCGGCGGTGATCGAGGTGCAGATCAGACCCC
>NZ_RZRT01000165.1:0-1437 GCF_003998295.1 Mesorhizobium sp. M7A.F.Ca.US.011.01.1.1 | reverse complement strand
ACAAATGCAAACCATGCAGGTCGGGAATGTCGCCCGGAACAAAAAAGGAGGAAATCTGACGCTTGCCGTCGCCGGTTAGTTTGGTCGAGGCTATCAAGCCGTCCAGAACGACGAAGGAAAGGGTCGGCTTGTCGCCCTCGCGCAGAATGTCTTCGTTGGCATGATATTCCTTCTCCTGAATCGAGATGTTCCCCAAGAGCGCAATATCTGACGGTGCGAGTTCAGAGATGGTCTGGAGCTTGCGGATTAAAATGTTCGAAGAGGGAGCCTGTGCCATGAAGAACCTGTTTGGGGTTGGCCCTAACTTGCTGGGGGCGCTAATGTTCTCAAGGGCGGCATGGTTGGTGACGTTAGTTTGTGCTTGATGCCTTTGGCCTCCCGCATCAGGGAGGACCAATTCGCTCCTAGAAGCGATATCAACTCCAGGGCTTGCGCCTCTGTGATGTCTGTCGCTTCGATAAGCCTTGGGGCAAGGCGACGCTCGAGTTCAGACCTCAAATTCGTGCTCCCTATGAACAACCACTCAGAACCCTTCAAACTATAACATTTGTTATAAGTTCCTATCTAAATGACTGTTTTTCGTGAGGCTCCTCCCTTTCGGCTGCGCCCTCCGAGTCCCACCCCGCTTTCCGCCGCATTAACATATGTTATTGTCTAAGGAGCATTTTCGGGCCTGCGGCCGTTGAATTGCCGAGGAATACTCAGGGAGGCATGCCTTTCAATGCGGTCGGTTTCGGTACTGGCTGTGGAGGATGAAAGCATCATTCTCTTGGACATCGAAAGCTCCCTCCGGGAGGCCGGGTTTGAGGTGATTCCCGTCTCAAAGGGCCTTGAAGCCATTGCAATTTTTGATCGTGAGCCGGAGCGAGTTGCGGCGCTGCTCACAGATATCAGGCTTGAAGACGGCCGAACCGGGTGGGATGTGGCCCGGCACCTCCGAACCGTCAATCCCACTATGCCGGTGATATACATGAGCGGCGATGGCGCGGACGACTGGCCGTCGCTTGGAGTGCCCAACAGCCTGATGATCACCAAGCCATTTGTTATTCCGCAGATCATTATCGGGCTGGCAACTCTCCTCAATCAAGAGAGCGTGAAGCAGCTACCTGCCTCAGAATAGCTGCGAGGTGGTAGCTGGTTAGTCATAGGGTCTTTGCGCAGGTCGGTGCGGCCGTAGCTTTCATGGCCAACTCGAAGTCTATGCCCGGTTGTTCCGCAAATCCGAGCCAGGTCGGGCGCCCTGATAGTAGGCCAGCCCACCCACACTGCGATGCATTGCCAAGGCCTCCCGAAATGTGCGGCACATTCGGACGGCAAGCCAAAGATCGCCTTCGTCCATGTGGCCTTCTTGAAAGTGACGGATCACCGCCGGAGCGATGTGCTCTGCTTCTTCGCTCGTATGGTCGAAATTTCGCTCGGAACAAAGCCGCTCGAAGA
>NZ_RZRT01000164.1:0-1455 GCF_003998295.1 Mesorhizobium sp. M7A.F.Ca.US.011.01.1.1 | reverse complement strand
CTATCGGATTCACACATTTCGTAGTCCGAGGTTGGCGCCGTACTTTATGGCCCAGAATTCGGTGAGGCCGATGCGCATGACCTTGGGACCGGGCTTGCCGTAGTAGCCGGTCCAGCCTCCAAGGCGGGCGATAACCCAGGCTGCGAAAGCCAGGGATCCTTTAGGATGCGGATTGCGCTGGCGCTCGGTCTTGCCTTCGAGTTTGGCGCAGACAGCTTCGAGGATGGGGCGGTCGTCGGGATCGAAAGCATCGCTGAGGCGCTGATCGGTGTTACCGTCGCGGGCCTGCACGAGTTGCTTGATGGTGACGGCGGCGATCGTGGCAGCGGCGACGAAGTTGATCATGGCGTGCGGATCGCCGATGTCGGCGGCCTCGATATCGAAGCCTGCCGTCTTGAGGGTGCGGAAGAACTCCTCGATGATCCAGCGCGACCGGTAGAGGTCGACGACACGGCGCGCTTCGACCCCGGTGGCGACACTGTGGGTGGTCAGCAGCCGCCAATGCACCGGTTCGCTGTCATCTTCGGGTTTCGACACCTCGCGAACATCAACCAGTGTCAAAGCGACCGTCTCGGGCAACGCCGGATCGGCTCCGTTGCGCGGCCGCCGCACTGTCACCGGCGCGAAGCGCACCGCGAGTTCGGTGTCTCGCGCTCGTCGTCCGGGCGCGGCGGGAATGGTCACGGCAAAGCGACTTTGCTCGGGTTGAGCGTCGATGAAGGCGAACAGCAAGCCTGGCTCTTCTTGCGACGCCTCGATCCGCCGGTTCTGACAGGCTCGCACGATCAGCTCGACATTATGCGGACGCTGCGCGAAGAGTTCATAAAAGTCGCTCTCGCGGTCCGACACCATGGTGATGCTGGCCGCTCCATCCAGAACCTCGCCGGCCTGCCTGGTTGCGTCGATCCAGCGCTGCGACTCCTTGAGTGCTGTCACCCGCTTGCGCTGCGGCGCCAATTCTTCTCCGCTGCGGTTCCATATCTGCATCGAGACCAGGCCCAGCAGCGCGCCTGTGCCGGCCTCCACCGCCAGCACCGGGTGCAGCAGCAGGCCTGCCACGTTGCCCTTGCCGACCGGGCCATAGCTGGCTCGCGCCCGCCGGCTGCCCAGCACCAATTCCGAGGTGTCTTGCACGGCAACGACATGGCGACCCGCCACGCGCTGTCCGGTCCGGTTGCCGGCATGCCGCGACATCTCTGCCGCACTCACCGAGCGATTGTGCAGAAGACGCCTGAATTGCATTTCGCCCGCCCGCCCGCCGCCAAGACGGCGAATGCACGATCCAGGCCGCGCAACCAGCGCGCCGTGCAACAGCGCCCCCCTTTTTCCAGGCGCCGATCGCCAAATCGCCCCAGTCCGTATTCCATCCCGGCCATCGATACCTCCATCGAGCTTCAAGCCGACACAGAATCGACCTTCAGCGCAAAGCGCAACCGAGATGTGTGAATGCGATAG
>NZ_RZRT01000163.1:0-1469 GCF_003998295.1 Mesorhizobium sp. M7A.F.Ca.US.011.01.1.1 | reverse complement strand
ACCGTGCGCTATCCGACATCACGGCCGAGCTTTCGCGCATGTCGATCGTGCCGGTTCGCGAGACACTGAACACGGAACTGGCTTTCTGGGCGCAATTGCCGGGAAATTTCAGCTACATCGCGCGACGTGCGTTGATCTCGTCACTTAACTTCGCCGGTCTTTTCTCAGGACACAATTTCCCGTCCGGCCAACGCGAGCGGCTGCACTGGAAGCGGCCCATCGCTTTGCTCGAAACGACCAGCCAGACGGCCTACTACTTCAATTTCCACGTTCACGATGTCGGGCACTTCACGGTGTTCGGCCCGACCGGCTCGGGCAAGACCGTGGTGCTGTCGTTCCTGATGGCGCAAGCCATGCGCATCATGCCGCGGCCCCGATGTGTTTATTTCGACTATATGCGCGGCGCTGAAATTTTCGTTCGGGCGCTCGGCGGTCGCTACGAGGTGATGGAACCTTCCCAGCCGACCGGGTTCGCGCCATTGCAGCTCGAGGACACGGCAGAAAACCGTTCTTTCCTGGAAGATTTGCTCCTCTACATTCTGACGCCGGAAGGCGGCGCGCTTGATGTGGCGGAGATGCGCGTCATCAACGCCGCCGTCGATATGATCTACAAGATCCCACGCGAAAAACGGACCTTCGACCTGCTGCCGGAAGTGCTGCGGGGCTCGCTCATGCCTGGCATGAATGATCTGGCCGCGCGAATACAGCCCTGGCTCGACCCCAAGGACAAGGGCTGGCTTTTCAACAATCCCGTCGATCTCATCGATTTCTCGAAGCCGGTGGTCGGGTTCGACATGACCAGGATCCTGAGTGACCGAAAGCTGCGTTCGGCGGCGTTGCTCTACATCTTCCACCGTCTTGAGGACGTCATCGACGGCTCGCCGATCATGCTCTTCCTCGATGAAGGCTGGAAGCTGTTGGACGACGAGGTTTTCGCCGCCTTCATCAACGAGACACTGAAGACCATTCGTCGCCGCAACGGCGTGGTCGGCTTTGGCACGCAGACGGCGGAAGACGTCGTCAATTCCTCCATCTCGTCGTCACTCATCGAGCAAACGAAGACCAACATTTTCTTCCCTAACCCGAAGGCGAGCAAGGAGTCCTACATGGAGCGCTTCTCGCTGACAGCGAAGGAATTCGAGTTCGTGCGCCGAACCGCGAAGGAAACACGCACCTTCCTCGTCAAGCACGACAGCGACTCGATTGTCGCCAAGCTCGATTTGTCGGCGATGCCCGATCTCATCAAGGTTTTGTCCTCGAACGAAGCCAATAGCAAGGAATGCGCCCGGCTTCGGGAGACCTTCGGCGACGAGCCTGAAATGTGGCTGCCATACTTCTGCGGATGGGAGAACGAGCATGACGAAGCGGCTTAGTAGCGCTTGTCTGGTCGTGGCTCTCGCGACGGCGGAAAGCATGAGCGGGGCTGTCGCTCAGATCGCGGTCATCGACGGGCAGAGCCTCGACAAGCG
>NZ_RZRT01000162.1:0-1472 GCF_003998295.1 Mesorhizobium sp. M7A.F.Ca.US.011.01.1.1 | reverse complement strand
GCGGATGTCTGCGAGCCCGGCGGACGGGGTTGTTGACGCTGAATGCCGAGTTCATGGACTGATGAACCTGCACATCGCAGGTGGCTCGGTTCTGGCCACCTCCAGCCAGGCGAATCCCACCTTGACGGTCTTGGCCCTTGGGCTCCGTCTCGCCGACAGGCTTCGCCGGTGATGATCACACCGGCAGCTGCTGAGTGACTGTCGCCAACTCGCGCCTAACGTGGGCTGCTTCATCACATTCGGAGGCCGCTTCCTGTGTGTCAGGCTATCTGCTGCCCGCACGTATCGCGGCAGCGTCTCTAGTTCGCGCCGCGCGAATGTGGGCAAGCTCGCCAGCGAGGCAAGCATACTCGTAAGCTGGTGCTTAAGGCTCGTCCGACCTTCGCCATCGCTGTGCCATTAAGCGACGAAAAACGACGCGACCGCGCAGCATGTTGGCGGCTGTAAAGCAATTCCGAGCGCAGTTCGTTCGGCCTCGATTGGCGCCTTTTGCAAAGCGCCGTGCAAGAACCGTGGCTCGGAGCAGGCCTTACCCGACTGGAGTCGATAGCGAGGAGAGGAGTGCTTGGTTCAAAACCCCGCCATCGTGCCAACTTGCGCGCTTGATTGTTCCATTTCAGCACGTGCGCCGCTGTCTCCATTTTTGCGACCGCTTGCCCGAAGTCGGGGTTTCTTAAAATCAAAGCGGCCGCCTCGCAACTTCGGCCGTAGTCGTACGTTGTGCGATTCACTGCGTAGGAGTTCAACACCATGCCGATAACAACCCGGAAGCAAAAGAGCGACTTTGCCAATGACAAACCCATCCCCGAGGAGGATGCGGCCGTACTCGAGAGCATCGCAGGCCACGAGGATAGACACGGTGCGGAACCGGGCGTTTCGGGGTCCGACGACATCGAGCAGCCGATCGGCGCGCAGCCTCGAAGCGAGATCACGGGCCGTCACGACGAGGGAGCCGGCGCAAATGAAACGGTCGACGGGTTGAGCGACACCGAAGAGATGACCCGCAGCTTCGCTGAAGACATCCCTACCGGACGAAGCGAAGGAGATGATGAAGACGTTCCGGTTTTTTGAGCGAGGGCGGACCAGAACGGATCTTTGAACCAACGACAATGCTCCGCCCCCGCCGGCTTGGT
This sequence comes from Mesorhizobium sp. M7A.F.Ca.US.011.01.1.1, assembly GCF_003998295.1. NCBI lineage: Bacteria > Pseudomonadati > Pseudomonadota > Alphaproteobacteria > Hyphomicrobiales > Phyllobacteriaceae > Mesorhizobium > Mesorhizobium sp. M7A.F.Ca.US.011.01.1.1. The sequence continues at coordinate 339 of NZ_RZRT01000162.1, read as the reverse complement.
GGCGTGGCGCTTAGAAGCGCCTCAGACTGGCTCACCATAAAGCGCACCGCCGGTCCCTCCCCACGCCGGCATGGAATTTATACAAACCCAGGAACGGCACCAGGCTGCCGCGCTCGGCAGGTCAGCAGATCCGATGGATGGGAACAACCCGGCACGGTGATGGTTCGGTGGCATCAAAGGTGATAGAGAACGATGGGTAAAAAGCCCAAACGGCACACAGAAGCCACGGCGGATCGTGAAAAGGCGATCGAAGCGCTCTACTTTGCGCGCAAGTGCGGCCTCACCAAGGAAGAGGCACTCAAGATGTTCAGGGAAGCCCAAATCAGGATCGATGATGGA
>NZ_RZRT01000161.1:0-1514 GCF_003998295.1 Mesorhizobium sp. M7A.F.Ca.US.011.01.1.1 | reverse complement strand
GGTCAGCAAAGGTGACACTTCAACGACATGCCGGTAGGCCACCAGACTTGATCATCTTGGTGCACTGAAGCTTGCGTGCCTGATGCGCTTGCCGAAATCACATGGCTGGTTCAGCCAGCCTTGCTCAGGTTGCCGGCCGACGATTTGCCGGTCCGCCGGTCCTGTTCTATCTCATAGTTGACCTTCTGGCCGTCAACGAGCGTCGATAGGCCAGCGCGCTCGACAGCAGAAATATGGACAAAAACGTCTTGTCCACCACTGTCAGGCTGAATGAAGCCAAAGCCCTTGGTCGCGTTGAACCACTTTACCGTTCCAGTCGCCATATAGGTGTTTCCTTGCCGCAGGTGTCTACGTGTCCGTTTGGCTGGCCGTACCGGCCGCTGCCATCAGATAGGATGCAGCAAATGGCGGTAATGGCAAGCCTTTGCCCTGTCTTAAGCCATTGGCGCCAAGCGGCGGTCCGCTGAACGCGGACGTCACCTCGGTAATTGACCAAGCAACACCAAGTCCCTGTTCTCACCGCTATAGCAGCACATTCACGCCACGCCGCGGACAGCGGCCGTTGCCTGCAGCCACAGCGTGCGCATTACTAACCGAAACTACCTCACTCAAGTCAGGGCTCGGGCGCGGATCAACGCGACGCGATGGAAAATATCATGCTGGCGTAGAGGAAGACGTCATGTGACTGGATTGCGACATAGCCCACCCCGATCTGCGAGCCGATCAGCGCGACGCGGTTGAGGAACCTGCCAGCCGTGGCGCTGATCAGCCTAGCCAATGCGGGAGGGCGACGGCGACCAATGCCGCCAGCTCAACCACGCCGCGGGACACGATTGTTTCCGGCGTAGGCCGAATGGCTGTTTGGCTTTGTGGGAACATCTAAATTAGCTGACGCGAGAACTGAGACCGAGCTCTACGCCCAACCCACGTGATCCGATTTTGTGAGCTTTACAAACAGGTCAAACCAAAACCGATGCTCGGGTCCGCCTCGATCGCCAAACGTCTCGAACGCACAATACGCGACCGACGTCGTCGGGTCTTTGCCGTATTTGTCGATCGCAGCGTCAATCGCCTCGTCCTCGGCTAAGAATTCCCATCCCGGAACTACGCTATTGTGAGTTCCCACGTTGGTCTCCTCAAACCCGCCCAGGAAAAATTAATACTTGGGCGACCCTACGTCACCCCTGCATTTCGAGAAATCACGTCAATCGCAATGAAGACCCGATCAGTTCAGCGCAGTACTACGCACCGCAAGCGGCACCACTCTTACGCGGGGCCGCCTCGAAACCAAATTCTGCTGTGGTACGCCGGCGGTGGGGCGTGGAAATTGTTTACGATTATCCCTTCCTCATCGAGCGGAGAGTAGCGGCAGCTCTATGAGGACCGGATCTGCTCCCACCGGATCAATATGCGCCCAAAGGCGGGATGCATCGCTATTAACCGCAGCATCGCAATAGGCCTGCCGGGGATTTATTGCTTTCACCGATAACCGCCACTATGAAGCAAAACTTCGC
>NZ_RZRT01000160.1:0-1549 GCF_003998295.1 Mesorhizobium sp. M7A.F.Ca.US.011.01.1.1 | reverse complement strand
GTCGACCGTGAACAATCCGAGCCCTAAGCGGCGACCGGCTTCGGCCGGATTTGAAGCAGGGCAATCAAGAGCGACAAAAACCCCTTCAGCCACCTGAGCAGGAGGGAGAAGTTGTAGCCGGCGGCGGCCAGGATGGCGTTGAGGGTGTCGCCCTGCTGGCCGGCGAGGTAGTTGCGGCCCATTCTGTGTTCGCTCTTGATGTGGCCGATGACGGGCTCGACCGCCGACCGCCGTCGCATCTGGCGCTTGATGGCTGGGGTGACGCGGCGTTTCTGGCCCGCGGTGAAGACCCTGAGCTTGTGGCTCTGCGGTGCGTTGTGGCCGCGATAGCCGGCGTCGGCGAGGATGCGGCCGATCTCGTTGCCGATGGTCTTTTCCATGTCGGGGATGACGCTTGCCAGCGTGTGGCCGTCATAGGGATTGCCGGGCAGTGCTTTTGCATGCAGGGCGAACTGGCCGCCCCTGGAGCGCTTCAGCGTGGTGGCCACCGACACCTTCACCCCGAACTCGTAGGGCGCATGCGCCTTGCCCTTGCCGATGCATTCCACCTCGTGTGCGTGCAGGCTGTAGATCTTGCGGCCGCGCTGGCGCTGGCGTTGCTCGAGAACGGTGGCGGCCTGGTAGAGCGGCCATTTGAACAGCGTCCAGCCCCTGATCGCCGGCGATCTGGCGACCAATGTCGCGAATGGTCCGGCCGAGATAGGTCTTGAGCTTGCGTAGCGCCTTGTTGGCCCGCTTGAACTGCTTGGCGTGGGCATAGCGCTGGTGGCTGATCAGCGCCAGCTTGCCGACCCGCACATAACTCTGGCGCAAATGGAGACCCGTCCTCTTGGCCAGCCGCACCAGCCGTTCGCGTGCCCGATGGATGAGCTTGGCGTCGGTCGGGAACATGACGTTCTTCGGCTGCACGGTGGTGTCGACGATCACCTGGCGCGTGTCGGCCGGTTTCATCGCCCCGGTCTTGACCGCGAGGCTGAGGCTCTCCTGCAACAGCACCATAATCCGCTCCTCGCCCATACGGCTGCGCCAACGCGTCATCGAGGAGCGGTCGAACGGCAGCGTATGGCAAAAGAACGTCTCGCCGGTGAGATACTGGAAATAAGGGTTCTCCACCCAGCGCTCGCACAGCACCTCATCCGACAGGTTGAAGGTGTGCTTGAGGATCGCCAGCCCCGCCATCAGCCGGGTCGGCAGCGGCGGCATGCCGGGGCCGTCCGAATAGACGGCGCCGAAACGCTCCTCCAGCACCGGCCAGTCGATCGCCTGCGCCAGCCGCACCAGCTCGTGCTTCATGTTGATGATTTGGTCGAGCCGGGAGCGGAACAGGTCCTGCTCTCCCGTCTCGCGCTTCTCGCGTGGCCTGGACATTCGCTGTCCCCTCGATTCGCCGCCGCCGAACCGAGTGAATCACGCTCCGCGCCACAAGGGAATCGCAAAACCGAATTGCAGGAAAACAGCGTCCAAATACCGCTAATCCTGCAATTCCAAAGCCGCTATCCGCCTCAATCAACAGGCCAGATCAATGGCTTGCGGATAGTTCACGGCCGAC
>NZ_RZRT01000015.1:0-116737 GCF_003998295.1 Mesorhizobium sp. M7A.F.Ca.US.011.01.1.1 | reverse complement strand
ACGCAGCGGTGTGAGACGGGCATTCTTGTGGATGTTCATTCGGACCCTCCGATGGATGCTGAAGCGTGGTAACTCCAGTCTCCTCGGTCCGGTCCGAATGGACAACCTCTCGAAAGCTCACACCTAGAACTCCTCTTGAAAGCGTATCTAGCTTCAAAGGGCGTGTCGAAACGCGGTCTCCGGCTCGGCTTCGGTCACAAGATCGAGGACATTTACGAAGCCGCAGTGGCCCTAGGAATGCCGCCGATTGGGAACGTGAAGATGATTGCCAACAACCTTGACCTGATGAATTCTCAGCAAGATTTTAGGTACCCGTCGGGGTACAAGCTGAATGTCCCGCCGCCGAGCTTCTGCCGAGAAACGTATAACGCTCTCCACACAGCGATCGAGCCGAGGATCCCCACCGAGGTACTGAAAGCCAACCTCAAATTTCATTGGGATTTTCGGGGGAAGACTGTCATTTGGAAGGACGAATAGCCCGAGGATGATCTTCCCCATCTACGTTGGCGTTCTTATGGCGCTGCTGTCAGCATCCGCCATTGGCGGTGGCGGCAAGGCGATCTTGTTGGGATGGCCGCCTCGCTGACAATGGCCGGGATGGGCACTCGCCGGCTGGCTAGGTTCTTAGCAGGCCATAGCCGGCTGTCTGGTGGAGATCGTCTTTCAGGGCTTTGATCGTCTGTGAAAGGTCGCGAACCTTGTCCATCAGCGTCTGAATGGTCGCCCCGATGGGCTGGATCTTAACGCCTCAATCGTCGCGAGAAGCTCAAGGTAGACGTGGTTCAATTGAACTTTCTCCCTTCGAGAGCTCTCAATGGTGATCGACATGTGCGACCAGGCTCGATCAATTGCCTGTTCGCTTATCCTTCATCGACAAGCGGACGCGTGCCGCCACCTCCCTTCCGTCACGCGAAGGACCCAGCCGGCGAGACCAGACGGCGTGCGTGGCGCAATCTTCTATGTGACGAGCGGCGAGATCGCGTGTGTCCCGCCGTGATGGGATCATCTATTCGTCGAGCGCGGCGCTGGCGCCATCATCGTCGATATCTGCAAACCCTGGGATGATCCAGCAGCTTCTCCTTCGACAGCAGCCCGGCGTCCTCGAGCGCCTCGAAATCCGGCAGCTGGCGCAGCGTGTCGAGCCCGAACTGCGACAGAAAAGTTTTGGTCGTCACATAGGTGTAGGGCGCGCCCGGCTGCGGGCTGCGCGGCCCCGAGGCGACCAGCTGCTCAGCGCGCAGCACGCCGATCAGGTCACGTGACACCTCCTTGCCGAAAAAGCTCGACAGCTCGCCACGGGTGATCGGCTGGAAATAGGCAATGCACATCAAGACAAGCGCCTCCGCCTGCGACAGTTCTTTTGCTCCCTCGCCCGCTGCCGTGCCGAAGGCTGCGTGAATGGCGTCGCCAAAAACCTTTTTGGTCCGGTGCTGCCAGCCGCCGGCGACCGCGACCAGCTCGTAAGGGCGGCCGGCGAGTTCGGCGCGAATGTCGTCGATGATCAGCTCGATATTGCAGTTTTTTCCCACCACCCGCGCGAGGACACTACGTGTCACCGGTTCATTTGCCGCAAAGATCACCGCTTCGACGCGGGCCATCCATTCGCACCAGCGCAGCTCCGGCGGCAGATGTTCCAGTTCGGTGTCGAGCAGCGCCGGCTGATCGTTTGGCTTGCGGCGGGCGGACGCTTCGCTCATCGCTACAGCCCGAACAGCCGGAATGTGGGGCGGCCGGAGAGCTCGCGCACGACCTCCAGTTGCTGCAGCCGTTCGAACAGCCGTCGCGATGCAAAGCGCGACAGATTGTCCGTCGTCAGCGATCCGGACACGGCGTCTTCACTGAGCAGCAGAAAGATTACGTCGCCGGCGCCTTTGGCGCGCAGTTTCGGCGCCACCGCCAGGAGTTTTTCGGCCCGGCGCGACAGCTCGGCGGCCAACCGACAAGCGTCCGCGGCGGCCGCGACGAGCGCGATGCAAACCGCCCGCTCAAAATTCTTGTCCCCGGGCCGGATGCGCCGGCCACCGCCGGCCTCGGTGCGGAAAGATGGTCCAAAACCCTGCGCCATTAGGAGCGGCAGGGGCTGCGGCCAGCCCAGGCGTTGCGCCAGTACCAGGTCGGCGAGCCACCAGCCAAAGACTTCGGCATCGGGACGCATGGCGACGACCTCAGCGGCGATCGCCGCGGCGTCGAATGGCGCCGACCGCTGGGATACCCCGAGTTTTTCGATCTGCGTGCAAAGGTCGGCGAGCGCGGCGCCGTCCCAATGGAGGCCAAGCTGGTCGAGTATCTTCCCGAGCCGGCCGGGCGTAGCGGCGGGCGGCTGCCTGGCCAACTGCCGCCAGGCGCCAAAGACGGCGCCTGCGGGACCGGGGTCAGCACGTAGGGGACGCAAATGCCAGGCATCGCGCAAGGCGGCCGCATCCTCGGCGCGGCCGGCGAGCCGCATGCTGGAGGCGGCGCAGCGAACCGCCAGCCGCTGCCGCCAAGCGCCGGCCCAGGCTGCCTGCGCGCGGGCGAGCGTGTCGAGGGCACCCAGGGCGGCGCCGGCCCGGAAGGCGGCGTCGCCGTCACTCGGCGCGCCGGCGCTTGTGATCGCCCACGCGGGAACGGAGGGCGGCGCAGAGGAGCTGGCGGTCGCGGGATCGAGGCGAATCATAATTTGGAGAGTAAAGTGCCGGTGCGCTTTTCGCCATGATTTTCGTGCCAAAACGCACAGCCTGTCGGATCAGCACAACGACTGATAGTGTTGCATTATCAATCTCTTCACGAGTTCGTCCCTGCTAAGCCATTTGGCCAACAAGTAAGTCTCGACAGGGCACCTTTTTGCGCAGCCGGACGAAACTCCGTTCGGAAATGTGCCGGCTCGCGGCGTAGGAGCCTGCTCAGGTTCAGATGTCATGAAGGCATCTAACGCCCGATCTGCCGCGCAACTTCGGTCCCATATTCATTGCCGACGGGGTATCTGAGGGCGACGTTTTTTGCGGGTTTTTCCTGGTCGGCTTTGGAGGTGATGCTGGCGCCGATTGTCACAGGCTACTTCACTATCTGTTCCTTGACCGATGAGATCTTTTGCGCTGCGGCGCTCCCGTCTTTGCTGTGGGTCACCTTCTGACCCAAGCCCCAACGTACACACGCGGGAGTGTCCTACAAGCCATCGGTTTCGACAGATCGGATGGATTGGGCAGGCGAGCCCAAAAGCTGCGAGCTTAGAGCGGTTATAAATCGTAGTTGTAGCTGTGTAACAAACTGTGTAACAAAAAGCGCGAAAAGACTAGTATTTTCAGTATCATAGAGGTGAAAGGGAATCCCTCCCTCTCCGCCATTTAGCCCAAGAACCTGACATCTCCTGGGCTGCTAGCCGCCTGCCGCATATCGCGCGCATATCGCGCAGCCAGCAGGACAAAGCCGCCCGAGTCGGGACACTATGGCCTTAGCGGAGGCCGTAGAGCTTCGGCGATGGGCAGGCCCATTCGCAATCTCCGCACATGGCTTTCTGTCCGCAAGCGCAGCCATGTCGCTGTGAATTTGCCAGCCGGTTTAGCCCAAATGGGGGAAGTAGCCCGGCCCAAGATCTCGTAATGGTTGGTTCGCCCAGCCAGTTAGGAGACCACTATGCGCAAAGCCTCTCTCGCCGTCACAGTCGCCGGCACGGCCCTCTTCAGTCTTTCCACTGTCGCATCGGCATGCGTGTCGATGGACGGCAACTTCGTCGCAAACAACTGCAATTATCGCGTCGTGGGGTAACTTCCAAAAAACGCGATGCCGGCTGGGACGTCAGCTATTGCAATTACGATTCATGGGTGGCCGGCACATGTCGGCCGAAGGATCCCAGGCAGATGTAAGCCGCTTTCAAGCACGTCACTTTGCTCGCTCGGCTCGTTGCTGACGATGAGGCCGGCGTCGAACACCGGCCACTCTGTCGGTGCACGATAAATCCGTTACTGCTCCTTCTTGAACAGGTCCTGGAAGATCAGCTGGCCCCAAGTGCGGCCGCGTGCGTGCACCAGTGCGCCACCCTCGTTGAGCTTCCCCAGCTTGACCGGTGCGAACCCGAGTTGTTTGGCCAAGGCCGCCACGGGAGCGATCGCGTCCTCGTCGTCGCTCGACAGAAAGACGACCCGGTGGCCGCCCTCGACGACCGGATCGGCAGCCAGGGTGGCCGCAATCAGGTGATTGAAGCCTTTGACCAACTTGGCGCCGGTGAACGCCTTTGCGACGAAGGCGGAGGACGGCAGACCGTCCAGCTCTTCAGGCACTGGAAACACGTTCGTCGCGTCGATGATCGTCTTGCCTTCCCAGCTTGACAGCGCCTTCGCGACATCTGGGTGCGACTCGAAACGAACCGCCAGAAAGACGATGTCCGCCTTGATCGCTTCCGCCAGCGTTTTGGGGATAATCGTGGGTCCGATCGCGGCCGCATCGGCTGCAAAGCTTTCCGGGTCGCGCGTGGTTGCCACGGACACTTCGATGCCGTTGCGGGCAAACGCCTTGGCAAGAGCGTGGCCGATCTTGCCGAAGCCAATAATTGCATAGCTCATGTATATTCTCCTTCAGTTTGCCACGCCCTGCGGGCCCGGAATATCGAATGGAATGAACGGCGGGGCGTAGCGTCAGATTTGCGCCAGGCCGCCGTCGACGGCGACCTCGCTGGCGGTCATGAAGCTGCTGTCCGATGACGCGAGAAAGGCAGCCGCCGCTCCAATCTCCGCCGGATCGGCCATGCGCTGGAGCGGGTTCATCGAGGCAAAGGCCTTCAAGCCCTCCTCCCCTATCGCTGCCTTCGCGAGTTCGGTCGCTGTCGGCCCGGGCGACAGCACGTTTACCCGGATGCCGGTGCCCTTCAGATCCTCGGCCCAGCTCCGCGCAAGATTGCGCACGGCCGCCTTGCTCGCGCTGTAGACGCTGAATGCGGGGGCGCCCGTGGTGCCGGCGCTCGATCCGGTCAGGATGATCGAACCGCCCTCGCCCATCAGCGGCAGCGCCTTCTGGACCGTGAAGATCGTACCCTTCACATTGGTGTCGAAGGTTTCGTCAATGTGCTCGGCGGTGATCTCGCCGAGCGGAAGCAGGCCTCCCGCCCCGGCATTGGCGAAGACGATGTCGAGGGTTCCGCGCTCGGCCTTCACCGCTGCGTAGAGCCGGTCGAGGTCGGCCTCGTTGGAAACCGAGCCTTTCACCGCGCGGGCATTAGGCCCGAGGTCGGCCACGGCGGCTTCTAGCGCTTCCTGCCGGCGGCCGAAGATGAAGACGAAGGCGCCCTCCTCGATGAAGCGCTTCGCTGCGGCACGACCGATGCCGGTGGCGCCGCCCGTAATAACCGCAACCTTACCGTCTAGTTTTCCCATAACTCAATCCTTCCAGGCTCTGTCTTTGGTCGTTCGGGTACGCCCCGAGAACCTCTAGATGGGCCCGTCAGGGTCACGCGGTGAGTGCGGAAGCGCGCACATCGGTGGTGCAAAATCGATCCGCTTTCAGGACTGACGCCAGCCGTGACGATCCGTGTCCGCCATTCGGAATTGCGCCGCCCCTGTCGACATAAGCTATGATGTCCCGCCCGTACTGCTGTAGCATGCGTTAGATACGGGCTTTGGAAGGCGCACCGCGCGGTGCCGGATTGCACCATGATCGACTGGGATGACATTCGCTACTTTCTTGCCGTCGCGCGCGGAGGCTCGGTGCGGGCGGCCGGCGCGCAGCTCGGGGTGAATCACTCGACCGTGCTGCGACGCGTCGCCCAGCTCGAGGAACGCCTCGGAGCGCACATGTTCGAAAAGCTGCCTTCGGGCTACCGCCTGACGGCTGCGGGCGAGGAAGTCCTCGATCTCGCGAACCAGATGGAAGCATCGTCGCACCAGCTGGAGACGCGCGTCTTCGGGCGCGACCAGGGTGTGCGCGGGCTTCTGCGGGTGACGCTGGCACCGCCCCTCGCGACACACCTGCTCATGCCGGACTTCGCCGATTTCGCGCGTCTGCACCGGACATCGAGATGGAAATCCTGTCGTCCGGCGAGCTGGCAAATCTGACCAACCGAGAGGCCGACGTCGCGATCCGCGTCGTCTACGACCGCAAAACCCTGCCGCTCAATCTTCACGGCCTGAAGGGACCGGAGGTGTTCGGCGGCGTCTACATGTCCCGCGATCGCCTGGCCGCGTGGCGTGCGGGCGCGCCTGATCCCATCCGCTGGATCGTCATAAGCGTTCATGGAATTCCAGAGTGGGCCAGCGCGGGTGAGGTTCGCACCGCGGGGGTTCCATTCAGGACCACGGACGCCGAGGCGCAGATCGTTGCCGTACGGCAAGGTCTCGGGATCACGACACTGCCGTGCTTCGTCGGAGATGCCGACCCCCTGCTGGTGAGGGTGCCGGGCACCGACCTGCACATGTACGGAACGCTCTGGCTTCTCACACAGGGGGAGACACGCAAGACGAAGCGCGTGCGGCTCTTCACGGAGTTCGTATCCCGCAGGCTCGCCGCCTACGCTCCGCTTTTCACGGGACTGTCCATATCGCGCGACTGACGCCCGGCGGGTCGACGCTGCGGTGGATAAGCGGACAGCGGCACCTATTGCGGTTGCAGATGCTCAGCCATGAAGTCGATGAACGCCTCAGTCTGGGCCTGATCTGTCGACTGGCCGGCCAGAGAACATTGAACTGATCGGTCTCGGCGGGGGCATGGGCGGTGGAGGAATGGGCGGCGACGCAACAGGAGGTCTCGGAACGGATGCCTTCTCCGAAGATCCCTATGCTTCAGGGCGCGTGACCAGTCGCTGATCTGACCTCAGGCCGAACCATCGGATTGGTGCTCGGCAATCGCACTCAGAAAAACCTGGCCGAACTCCTTCAGCTTTGCCGCCCCAACCCCATTCACTTCAGCGAAGGCGTCGAGGTCGTTTGGGCGGCGCTCTGCCATGTCGATCAGGGTGCGATCGGAAAACACCACATAGGCCGGCACCTGGCGCTCCTTGGCGAGCCGCAGTCGCAAGGTCTTCAGCGCGGCCAGCAGCCCGGTGTCCACATCCGATTGCCCGAAATCCTGCCCGGAGCGCGTCTTGCCGCGCAAGGCGCGGCTGCGCACCTCGACACGATAATGGAACGGCACCTCGCCACGGCCAAGCGCCTGGCCCTTTTCGGCGATGGCGAGCCCGCCATGGCCGGCCGGATCCGGGATCAGGAACCCGCCGGCGACGAGTTGCCGGATCAGCGACAGCCAAAAATCCTTCTTGTGCGCCAGCCCGCTGCCGAAGCTGGCAAGTCTCTGGTGGTTCCTGGCCAGCACCTTCTCGGTTTCATGGCCGAGCAGAATGTCAATGACATGGCCGGCACCGAAGCGTTCGCCACTCTGGGCGATGGCTGCCAGGATGATCCGCGCCTCCGCTCCGCCATCGGCGCGCGGCGCCTGGTCGAGGCAGGTGTCGCAATTGCCGCAAGGCTGCGCTTCCTCGCCGAAATAGCCGAGCAGCACCTGGCGGCGGCACTGCGCCGTCTCGCAATAGCCGATCAGCGTGTCGAGCCGGCCATGCGAGCGCCTCTTGTGCTCGGGCGGCGCATCCTCGTCGTCGATGAACATCCGGCGCATGCGGATATCGCCAAGGCCGAACAGCATATGCGCCTCGGCGTCCCGCCCATCGCGGCCGGCGCGGCCGATCTCCTGGTAGTAGGCCTCCAGGCTGCCCGGCATGTCGGTGTGGAAGACATAGGCGACATCAGGTTTGTCAATGCCCATGCCGAAAGCGATGGTCGCCACCATGACGACGCCTGAAAGGGTCATGAAGCTGTTCTGGTTGGCGTCTCGCGCCTCCTTGCTCATGCCGGCATGATAGGCGAGCGCGGTGACGCCGTTCTTCTCGAGGAAGGCCGCCATCTCCTCCGTCTTCTTGCGCGATAGGCAGTAGACGATGCCGCTGCGGCCGGGATGGCGCTCGACGAAGCGCAGCAATTGCCGCTTGCTGTCCTGCTTGGCCTCGATGGCAAGCTTGATGTTCGGCCGGTCGAAGCCCAGCACCAGGGTCTCGACGCGCTCGGCAAATAGCCGGGATTCGATGTCGGTGCGCGTGCCTTCGTCCGCCGTTGCCGTCAGCGCGATGATCGGCACGTTGGGAAAGATGCCGCGCAGACGCGACAGGTCCTCGTATTCGCGCCGGAACGCCGGCCCCCATTGCGAGATGCAATGCGCCTCGTCGACGGCGATCAGGCTGACATCGAGCCTGGCCAGCGCCTCGAGCATCCGCTCGGTCATCAGCCGCTCCGGCGCGAGATAGAGCAGGCGCGTCTGGCCTGAGGCGACGCGACGCCATGCGGCGATATTGGCATCGCGGTCGATCGAGGAATTGATCGTATCGGCAGCCACGCCGGCGAGCCGCAAGGCGGCGACCTGATCCTGCATCAGCGCCACCAACGGCGAAACGACAATGGTGAGCCCGCCCAGGACCAGCGCCGGCACTTGGTAGCAGAGCGATTTGCCCGCACCTGTCGGCATGACGGCCAGCACATGACGCCCAGCCAGCAGCGCGTCCATGACATCGGCCTGGCCGGGGCGAAAATCATCGAAGCCGAACACGTCTTTCAGCACGCGCCGCTTGGGATCTCGCTCTTCTGTCGCGACGGCCGCTGGTGCCTGCATCACCGCGCGTCCACGGTCGGCGTGCTTATTGGCATGTCATAGCCGAACGCGGCGCAGAAACGCTGGACGCGGACGAGAAATGCCGGAGGCAGGCCGCCGAGATAGGTCCTGAATTCTTCATTCCGTTCCCATTTTCTCAACGAAGCCACCCGGATCGGATTGTCCGGATCCTCGCTGAAACGAATGCGCGGTGTCAGTCCGAACGACTGCGCGATTCTGTCCTGCTGCGCATCGGGCTCGCCGATCATGTCTTCGTAGCGGACAAAGAGGATCTGTCGGTGCGGTTGTGCCTTCTTCAGCCGGATCAGCGCGTCGTATTCGGCCAGCCAGCGATGCGGCGTGACGTGGAACCGACGCTCGTTGCGTGTTTGCGGATGCGAACTTGTCAGCGTGTCGAATGGATGGCGCACACAATAGATCAAGCCGATGGAGGGAGGGAGCTTCGCCAGATGCATTCCGGCCGATCCAACATGTCCAGCATTGTGTATCGCGCTTCGGGCGGATGGACGAAAATATCCTCGAAACACCTCATCAGCCGCTGTGTCAGCGTCGTCCCGCTGCGCGCGCAGCCCGAAATGTAAATTCTGTTGGCGGGCGTCGCACGTGCGTATGTGCGTCTTTGCATGCGCTGTTTCAGAGACAGCGGCACGAACCGCAGAAACTCCCGCATAACCCTTCGCGCGGCCGCTCCAAACGCAGCCTCAAGCCTGCGCGCGCCCTTCATCCGCAATTCCGCTGGCGCAATGCGGCAACCCGATCTTGCATCAGGGCCACCCGGGACGAAACGCGCCGCCTGCGGGCCACGGCCAAGATGCTCATCGCCGATGCCTGCATCAGGCAGACACCGGGCTGCAATTTCGTGGATTGGAGAGGATGTGCAAACCGATCAAAACGACTCTCCGCATGGGCACCTTGCCTTAGCGCAGCTGACACCGGACCACAACCAGAACAAGCCGGCACAAGGAAAGCCTGCGGCGCGAACGCGGAAGCTGCGGATCGATCCAAGGCTCGCCGCAGCACCTTCCCTTGCGAGACCTGCACCCCCGCTGGATTCCTTCACGCACCACGATGTAAGCTCGGCCCGACAAGTCAGGGAGGGCGCGATGCTGCAGGCCAGACAGGATGCTCTCGGCGAGCGGTTTCGGTTGCAGCGTGCTGCCTTCGAGGCGCAGCCTTTCCCCAACTTTGGCATCCGCAAGGATCGCCTGAAACGCCTGTTGGCGTTGACCGAGCGGCATGAGGCCGAGATCTGCGCGGCCATCGACGCCGACTTTGGCGGCCGTTCCGCGCATGAGACGCGGCTTGCGGAACTGTTCGTCGTACGCGCCGGCATCCGCCACGCGCTGTCGCATCTCAGGGGCTGGATGCGGGAGCGTCGCGTTGCCACCACCATGCCGTTCCTGCCCGGCCGGAATCGCCTCGTCCCGCAGCCGCTCGGGGTCGTGGGCATCGTGTCGCCCTGGAACTATCCTTTCCAGCTCGCCGTCGCGCCGGTCACGGCGGCACTCGCGGCCGGCAATCGCGTGCTTATAAAACCTTCCGAATTGACGCCGGCATTTTCAGCGCTGCTGGCCAAACTCGTTGCCGAGCATTTCGCACCCGATGAGCTCAGCGTCATCAGCGGCGACGCGGAGATGGGAAAGGCCTTCGTGTCGATGCCTTTCGATCATTTGCTGTTCACCGGCTCGACCGCGGTCGGACGCCAGGTCGCGATCGCCGCGGCAGCCAACCTGACCCCGGTCACGCTCGAACTCGGCGGCAAGTCGCCGGCAATCTTCGATCCATCCTGCGACCTCGACGCGGCAGTATCCAGCACTGCCTACGGCAAGCTGTTGAATGCCGGGCAGACCTGTATCGCGCCGGATTATCTTCTGGTGCCAAAGGGGCAAGCAGACGCGGTCGCCGCCAAGCTCGCAACGGCGATCGCGAAGCTCTACCCGACCCTGCGCGACAACCCCGATTATACCGCCATCATCAGCGACCGGCACCACCAGCGCCTGCGCGACATGGTCACTGAAGCGCGTGATGCCGGCGCCGCTGTCACCGAAATCAACCCGGCCGGCGAAGAGTTCGGCGCCACCAGCCGGAAGTTGCTGCCGACCCTGGTCCGAAACGCCGCCTCGAACCTGCGGCTGATGCGCGAAGAGATTTTTGGCCCGCTGCTGCCGATCATCGAATATGCCGGGATCGACGAGGCGATCGACCATGTCAATCGGGAGGACCGGCCGCTGGCGCTCTACTGGTTCGGAAATCACAGCGGCAATCGTCGACGCATCCTGCACGAGACAATTGCCGGCGGCGTCACCATCAACGACTGCATGCTGCATCTGGTACAGGAAAACCAGCCCTTCGGCGGGGTCGGCGCCAGCGGCATGGGCGCCTATCACGGCGAATGGGGATTTCGGACCTTCAGCAAGGAGAAACCGGTTTTCATGCAGTCGCGGCTGAGCGCGGGAAGCCTGCTGCGCCCACCCTACGGCAAGGCGTTCGAACGGCTTTTCAGCCTCCTGCGTCACATCACCTGACCGAGCGAGCCTCCGGTTCGTCGTGCCCACGCAACCCCCGGCGCATTAAGACTATCTTCACCACGGTGCGGCAGGGTCCTCATCCTGCGGTGATGTCTTGAGTACCGCGGCGCCACAAGCGCCCAGGCAACAGACCCGCGCCTCTTTCTGGGGTGCGGGTCATTCCCGCTCGATCTCTTATCCTCGCTAGAGCAATTCTAGGAAAAGTGTGAAGCGGTTTTCCGTCTAGGATTGCATCAAAACAAGGAGTTAGAGCAGCTCGCCGTTTCCGTGAAACGGTGAAATGCTCTAGCCGAGGAAATCGGCCCGGTGCGGCGTGAAGCTGTCGACCAGCCGCCCCGCTTCGAGCGCCTTGACGCCGTGCACCAGGCCCGACGGCACGATGAAGCTCCCGCCCGTCCCAACGATCTCGCTCCGGCCGTCGATGGTCACCTCGAAGCTGCCCTCGGCGACATAGCTTGCCTGGACGTGTGGGTGCGAATGCAGGGCGCCGACGCCACCCCTGTCGAAGCCGAATTCGACCAGCATCAACTCGTCGGTGTGCAGGAGAACGCGTCGCTTGTTGCCGTCCGGGGTCGGCGTCCAGGCGCCCTCGCCGGCATGCGCAAAAATCTTTGCGGTCATCGTCATCTCCTCAGAGCAATTCCAGGAAAAGTGTGAAACGGTTTTCCGTCCGGAATTGGGTCAAAACCTAGCGCACCAGCCAGCCGCCATCCACCGGCACCACCGCTCCATGCATGTAGTTCGACGCCGGCGCCAGCAGGAAGACGGCGGCGTCGCCAATGTCATCCGCCTCGCCCCAGCGGCCAGCCGGAATACGCGCCAGGATGGCGGCGCTGCGGTCGGGATCGGCGCGCAGCGCCTGCGTGTTGTTGGTCTCGATATAGCCCGGCGCGATGGCGTTGACGTTGACGCCTTTTTGCGCCCATTCGCAGGCGAGCAGACGCGTGATGCCGAGCACACCGTGCTTCGAGGCAGTGTAGGACGCAACGCGGATGCCACCCTGAAAGCTCAACACGGAGGCAATGTTGACGATCTTGCCTTTCCGCTCACCGGCCAAGGCACGCCTTGCAAAGCTTTGGCAGAGCAAGAAAACCGTCTTCAGGTTAACGTCCATGACGTCGTCCCAATCGGCCTCGCTGAGATCGACGGCATCGGCGCGGCGGATGATGCCGGCATTGTTGACCAGCCCGTCGAGCGGACCGCTTTCGTCCCAGATCCGGTCGAGCAACGGGCCGGCGGCCGAAATGTCGGAGAGGTCGGCGCTCACCGCTTCGAATTGCCCGCCCATCGCGGCGATCTTGTCTGCCGTATCGTCCATCGACGAGCGGCCGACGCCGACCACCGCGCCCCCGGCGCGTGCGACGCACACGGCGATGCCTTGGCCGATGCCTGTGTTGGCGCCGGTGACCAGGATACGTTTTCCGGCAAGGCTGAAGGGGTCGCTCACCGCAGATCGCCCAACGCCACCGGGTCGACATCGGTATAGTCGACATTGTCGCCGGCCATCGCCCAGATGAAAGCATAGTTGGAGGTGCCGGCGCCGGAGTGGATCGACCATCCCGGCGACAGCACCGCCTCCTCATTGCCCATGACGATATGGCGCGTCTCGTCAGGCTCGCCCATGAAATGGAAGACGCGCGCCGTTTCGGCCAGGTCGAAATAGAGATAGGCCTCCATGCGCCGGTCATGCACATGGCATGGCATGGTGTTCCACACCGATCCTGAAGCCAACTGAGTCATGCCGACCACCAACTGGCAGGTCTTCACGCCCTCGGCATGGATGAACTGGAAGATCGAACGCTCGTTGCACGTGTCCTTGCTGCCGAGATCGAGGCGCTTGGCGTCGCCGATGCGGATCAGCCGGCTGGGCCAGGCCTGGTGCGCCGGCGCGCTGAGCAGATAGAATTTAGCCGGCGCGGTCTTGTCCACCGAGGCGAAGGACACGTCGGTGGTGCCCATGCCGAGATAGAGCATGTCGCGCGCCTGCAATTCGAAAGACTGGCCGCCGGCCGTGATGACGCCCGCGCCGCCGATGTTGACGGCGATCAGCTCGCGACGGTCGAGAAAGTTCTTCGTGCCGGTCGGCTTGATCGCTTCCAGCGGCAGCGGTGCGCCAGTCGGCACGGCGCCACCAACGATCATGCGGTCGTAATGAGTGTAGGTCAGGCTGATGCGGCCGGGCTGGAACAGGCCGTCAATGTGGAAATTGTGACGCAGCTCATCGGTGCCCATTGCCGCGGCGGCAGCCGGGTCAATGGCAAATCGCGAGGTGTAGTCGGTATGGCTCTGGTTCATTGTCGGTCCTGACTTGAAACGGGTCATTCGCCGGCGGCGGCCTTGACCGAACTGGAATAAAAAGCCTGACGTGCATGCAGCCGCTCGCGGTAACGCTGCTGGCTGGCGGTGAGGTGTGCGCGCATCGCCTCGCGCGCGGCCTCGGCATCGCCAGAGGTAATGGCGTTGAGGATCACCAGATGCTCGCGCTGGAGCCCGCGCTGATAGCTGTCGGATTGCGCCAGTTCGGTCGACCAGGGCGAAGTCACGTCGCACGGGATGGCGCGCCGGCCGAGCACGTCGAGCATCTCGACATAGAAGGGGTTGCTGGTTGCGCTGGCGATGGCGCGATGGAAGGCGAGGTCGGCCGGACCGGTCGGCTCGCTGGCAAGCAGCAGCCGCTCGAATTCGAAGAAGGCTTCCTGGATCGCCGCCTCCTGCGCGGCGTTGCGACGGATGGCGGCGAGCCCGGCCGATTCGATCTCGATCGCCAGCCGCACTTCGAGCACGTTGAGTGCGATCGAATCCTTGCTGCCCATGTCGGCGGCCAGCGCGCCGAACATTGTCGAGATGTGCTCTGTGACGAAGACGCCGGCGCCCTGGCGCGGTTCGACCAGCCCGTCGGCGGCAAGCTTGGCCAGCGCCTCGCGGATGACGGTGCGGCTGACGCCGAAGGTTTCGGTCAGCTGGCCTTCGGTCGGCAATTTGTGGCCGGGCTGAATCTCGCCCGCCTGCAGCTGCCTGCGGATCGCCGCGACGACGGTTTCCGACAGCTTGGGTTTTCTCTCGACCTTGAGGTCGGCGGATGCAGCGGGCACTTGATGGTCTCCTAAAGCAATTCCAGGAGTCTGAAACGGTTTTCCGTCCGGAATTGCGTCAAAACAAGGGGTTAGAGCAGTTCTCCGTTTCGTGAACTGCTCTAGTGGAACAGGCTCGGTAGCCACAATGAGATTTCCGGTATGTAGGTGACAAGCATCAGCACGACGAAAGCCGCGCCGTAGAATGGCCAGATCGAGCGCATCGCCGTCCAGATCGGGATCCGTCCGATGGCGCAGCTGACGAACAGCACCGCCCCCACTGGCGGCGTGCACAGGCCGATGCCGAGATTGAGGATAAGGATGACGCCGAAATGCACGGGGTCTACGCCATAGGCCATCACCACGGGCAGGAAGATCGGCGTGGTGATGATGATCAGTGGCGACATATCCATGAACGTGCCGAGGATAAGCAGCACCACATTGATCATCAGCAGGATGACCAGCTTGTTGTCGGATACGGACTGCAGGAAGGCGACGAGCGCGGCGGGGACCCTGAGATAGGCTAGCAGCCAGCCAAAGGCAGCAGCACAGCCGATGATCATCAGCACCATTGCCGTCGTGCGCACGGCCGCCGTTGTCGCAGCGACGAAGTCGTTCCAGCTCATCGAGCGGTAGATGATAAGCGTCACCAGGAAGGCGTAGACGATGGCGATGCACGAGCTCTCAGTGGCCGTGAAGACGCCGGAGCGGACGCCGCCGAAGATAATGCCGATCAGGACCAGCCCCGGAATTGCGGCGACAAGCAGTTGCAAGGCGCGGCCGAAGCCGGCGAACGGCTCGATTGGGTAGCCGCGACGGCTGGCAACCCAATAGGCTGTGATCATGAGAGACAACGCCAGCAGCAGGCCGGGTATGACGCCGGCGGTGAACAGGTCGGCGATCGAGATGCGGCCGCCGGCCGAGATGGAATAGATGATCATGTTGTGCGAGGGCGGGATCAGCAGCGCAATGATGGCGCCGACGGAGGTGATGTTGACGGCATAGTCGACGCCGTAGCCGCGCGCCTTCATCTGCGGGATCATCAGCCCGCCGACCGCCGAAGCATCGGCCACCGCCGATCCGGAAATGCCGCCGAACATGGTCGAGGCAGCGATGTTGACCTGCCCCAGCCCGCCGCGCAAGTGACCGACTAGGGAACCGGCAAGCGCCACCAGCCTGGCGGCGATACCGCCGCGCACCATCAGATCGCCGGCGAAGATGAAGAACGGGATGGCCATCAGCGAAAACACGCTGACGCCGGAGTTGAGACGCTGGAACACCACAAGCGGCGGCAGACCCAGCACCAGAACCGTCGCGAAGCTGGCGACGCCGAGACAGAACGCGATCGGTGTGCCGATGATCAGCAAGAAGACGAAGGTGCCGAACAGGACCGTCAGTGCCATCAAAGACCCTCCTCGCCCGTGGCGTACTGATCGGCATCGACCGGCAGTCCGGCAAACCGCCCGGCCAGCCGCTCAAGCGAAAACAGACAGACAAGCGCGCCGCCCAGGATCACCGGCAGGAAACCGACGCCGCCCGGAAAAGCCAGAGACGGCATCACCGTATTCCAGGTCAGTCTGGCAAGCTGGACACCGTAGACGATCATGCCGGCGCCGAAGGCGAGCACGACGATGTCCGAAACGCTGCGCAGCACCGCCTTGGCGGCGGGCGGCAGGAAATAGAGCAACACATCGAAACCCAGATGGGTGCGCTCGCGGACACCGACCGCTGCCCCCAGGAAGATGAACCAACCCATCAAAAGCACCGAGAAGGGCTCCGTCCAGCTTGGCGAACTGTTGAGCACATAACGCGAAAATACCTGCCAGAAGATGATCACCGTCATCAGGGTCAGCCCGATGCCGCTGACCCACAGCGCAAGCCTCGCCAACCGTGACAGCAGTCGCTCTATTGCGAGCCAAAATGGTTTCATATGCACGCCTCCCCCGGAGGATGGCGCGGACATCGCGCCATCATTTACCAGAACGGACTACTCGGTCGCTTGGATGCGCGCGGCGAGATCTTTCAACTCGGGGGTCGAGAGATATTTCTCGTAGACCGGCTTCATCGCATCGATCAGTGGCTGCTTGTCGATCTCGCTGACCTTGACGCCGGCTTTCTCGACGATGTCGCGCGACTTTTTCTCCTGTGCGTCCCACAATTCGCGCATCTTGACGACGCTGTCCTTGGCCGCCTGCCGCACGATCGCCTGGTCTTCCGGCGTGAGCTTGTCCCAGCTCGCCTTCGACATCACCAGCACTTCCGGAACGATCTGGTGCTGATCCATGGTGTAGTGCTTGGCGACCTCATAGTGCTTGGCGGATTCGAAGCTCGGCCAGTTGTTCTCGGCGCCGTCGATGACACCGGTCTGTAAGGCCGAATAGACTTCGCCATAGGCCATCGGCGTGGCATTGGCGCCCAGCGCATTGACCATGTCGACGAACACGTCGGACTGGATGACACGGAATTTCATGCCCTTCATGTCGGCCATCGAAGCGATGTCCTTCTTGGTGTTGTAGAAGGAGCGGGCGCCGGAATCGTAGAAGGCGAGGCCGACGAGGTCGTGCGCCTCGAAAGCCTTCAGGATCTCGTCACCGATCGGCCCATCCATCACATGACGCATATGGTCGACCGATCGGAACATGTACGGCAGGGACGGAACCGCCGTTTCCGGCACGACGCCGTTGAACGGCCCCATCGAGACGCGATTGAGGTCGATGACGCCGGCCTGGGTCTGTTCGATCGTGTCCTTTTCCTCTCCGAGCTGCGCCGAATGGTAGACCTCGACCGAATAGCGGCCATTAGTGCGCTGCTTGATCAGGTCGCCCATGTATTTGACCGCCTCGACGGTCGGATAGCCGTCGGGATGGGTATCCGATGACCTCAGCACGGTGTCGGCATTGGCAATGCCGACCAGCAGTGAGCCGAAGGCGAATGTGGCTGCCGTCAATTTCGAAAGATGCAACATAACTTCCTCCCTTTTAAAATCGTAGCGCCCGGCTCAGAGCCGATACGCCTTTTTCGCCAGCGTATAGGTCAGTTCCCGCGCCAGCTCATGCGCCTCGTCCTCGCGCAGCCTGTGCTCGGCGACGAGACGCGCCAGGAACGCGCAGTCGACCCGCCGCGCCACATCGTGACGCGCCGGGATCGAGGGAAAGGCACGGGTGTCGTCGTTGAAACCGACGGTGTTGTAGAAGCCGGCCGTCTCGGTGGTCATCTCGCGGAAGCGCCGCATGCCTTCCGGGCTGTCGTGGAACCACCATGCCGGCCCAAGCTTCAGCGCCGGGTAGACACCGGCCAGCGGCGCCAGCTCGCGCGCATAGCTGGTCTCGTCGAGCGTGAACAGGATGACGGTGAGGTCGCGCTCCAGCCCGACGCAGTCGAGCAGCGGCTTCAGCGCCGTCACATAGTCGGTCCTGGTCGGGATATCGAAACCCTTGTCGCGGCCGAATTTTTGGAAGATTGCGGGCGAATGGTTGCGCCAGGAGCCGGGATGGATCTGCAGGACCAGCCCATCGTCGAGGCTCATCTTGGCCATCTCGGTGAGCATCTGGGCGCGGAACAGTTTTCGCTCGCGCTCGTCGTCGGAACCACGGCGAACCCGATTGAACAGCTCTTGCGCCGCCGCATCCGAAAGATTGGCGGTCTCGGCCGTCGGATGGCCATGATCCGACGAGGTCGCGCCAAAGCTCTTGAAGAAGGCGCGCCGCTGGCGATGCGCGTCGAGATAGCCTGCCCAGCTGCCGGTGTCGCAGCCGGTGATCTCGCCGAGCCGGTCGAGATTGGTTGAAAACTCTTCGAAATCGGGATCGACGACCGCATCTGGTCGATAGGCGGTGATAACGCGGCCCTGCCAGCCGCTGTCGCGGATCATCTGGTGCCATTTGAGATCGTCGAGCGCGCCTTCCGTGGTCGCGATGACCTCGATGTTGAAACGCTCGAACAGCGCGCGCGGGCGAAAATTCTCCCACTGCAGCAGCGTTGCAATCGTGTCGTAGTGGCGGTCGGCCGTCGCGGCGGTCAGCGGTTCGTCGATGCCGAACAGATCGGCAAGTACGTGGTCGAACCACAGCCGGGTCGGTGTGCCCCGAAACAGATAATAGTGCTCGGCAAAGCGCCGCCAGATCGTCCGGCCGTCGGTTTCGACAGGCGCGCCGTCCAGCGTAGCGACGCCGAGATCCTCGAGGCGGACGCCCTGGCTGAACAGCATGCGGAAGATGTAGTGATCCGGGACGATGAGCAGTTGCGCCGGATCCGGGAATGGCTCGTTCAGCGCATACCAGCGCGGATCGGTGTGGCCATGCGGGCTGACAAGGGGCAGGTCCTTGATCCCGGCATAGAGATCACGGGCAATCGCGCGCGAATGCGCCTCGGCGGGAAACAGCAGATCCGCATGGGTCAGTGTCACGGTCATCCTCCCAAGGCCACTATCGGTAGGGGCGGCAAGAAATAATGTCAACATACAAAAATCCCACTGTTGTATGATGACTTTTCGACCCATTGTGTGGCAGGAAATCGAGTGTTACGCCGCTTTGCCGATCCCTGCCGAGGCCACTCATGTCATCCGACCAGACCAGTCGCACCACGACGACCGAACGCCTTTCCACGAAGACGGTGCGCGCACTGCCGGCTTCGATCGCGACACCTGCGTATGATCGCAGCTGCGTCGTCCCGGGCATCGTGCACCTTGGTGTCGGCGCCTTCCACCGCGCCCATCAGGCAGCCTATGTCGACGATTGCCTGGCGGCAGGCGACGCGGATTGGGGCATAACAGGCGTTTCGCTGCGCAGCACCGACACGCGCGACGCTCTCACGCCGCAGGACGGGCTCTACACGCTGGCGATCAGAAGCAGTGGAACCGAAAGGCTTCAGGTCATCGGTTCGATCGGTGTGATGCTGGTGGCGCCGGAGGATCCCAGGGCGGTGCTGGTCGCGCTGACCGATCCGCGCACCCGCATCGTCACGTTGACGATCACTGAAAAGGCCTATCTGAGGGCGGCAGGCGGCGGATTGGACGCCGCACATCCCGATATCGCCCATGATCTGGCCAATCCCCGGATGCCGAAGACAGCGCATGGTTTTCTGACCGAGGCGCTTGCCCGGCGACGCGCCGCCGGCACGCCGCCCTTCACTGTCCTGTGTTGCGACAATTTGCCGGCCAACGGCGCCACGCTGCACCGGCTGTTGGTCGAATTCGCCCAGTTGCGAGATGCCGGGCTCGCGCAATCGAGCGATGTCGGAATTGCCGACCACATCGCACAACAAGTCGCGTTTCCCTCCAGCATGGTCGATCGCATCGTGCCCGCAACCACTGACGCCGATCGGGTGCGGATCGCTGAAGAACTCGGCGTCGAGGATGCCTGGCCCGTGATGACCGAGCCGTTTTGTCAGTGGGTGGTCGAAGATAAGTTCCCGACTGGCCGGCCCGCGTGGGAACAATTCGGCGTCACCATGGTTCGCGATGTCGGCCCGTTCGAGGACATGAAGCTCAGGCTGCTCAACGGCTCGCATTCGGCCATCGCCTATCTTGGCCTGCTCAGCGGTCATGCCACCGTCGACCGCGCCTTCGCCGACCCGGCGATCCGGCAATTCGTTGATGCATTGTGGGCCGAAGCCATCCCGACCCTGCCCGAGGATGCCGGATTGGACACGAGCGCCTATACTGCGGAGCTCGCGGAGCGTTTTTCCAACACTGCACTTGCCCATCGCACGGCGCAGATCGCCAATGACGGCAGCCAGAAACTGCCGCAGCGCATCATCGCTTCCGCCATCGAATGCCTCGAAGCCGGCACCGAGCTGGTCCATCTCACGTTGGTACTGGCTGCCTGGATCGCTGCTTGCGCCGCGCGAGGAAAAACCTTGCCGGCGGGGCATTTCACCGATCCGCTCGACGCGGCGCTGACGGCACTTTTGAGCGAGCAGCTGCCGGCCAACGAAACCGTGACCGCGGTGTTCGACCTGGCCGGCTTCGCCAGGGACCATGCCGAGCGGCAGACGTTGATCGAACTCGTGGCTGTCCATCTCGTCCACCTGCGGCGCGATGGTCCGACCCTGGCCTTCGCAGCCTTGGGCATCTAAACAAAAAAGCGAGGCAAGGCCCCGCTTTTTACTCTTTTATCGAAACCGCATTTCACGCCGGCAGGATGGCGCCTTCCAGCGTGGTGAGCTGGCTAAGGAACTGTTCCGCCTTGCTGCGAGCCTCGTCGTCCTTGGCATCATTGGCGTCTTCCTTGGCTTCCTGGATGCGGCGCGCGAGATCGGCGCGGTCGACATCCTTCACCGCGACAGCCGATTCCGCCAGCAGCGTGCAGCCGGCCGGAACGATGTCGGCGAAGCCGCCGAACACCACATAGCGCTCTTCGCCGCCCGCCGCGGTCTTCACCGTGACGACGCCCGGCTTGATCGTGGTCATGACCGGAGCGTGATGCGCCATGACGGTCATCTCGCCTTCGGCGCCGGGAATTACGACGGATTCGACCTGCTCGGAAACGAGCAGACGCTCCGGCGAGACCAGTTCGAACTTGAAAGCTTCAGCCATGATCAATTTAGTGAGTAGGGAATAGGAACTAGGCAGTAGTAAGTGGCCCTAACCGGTCCACATTACGCAGCTGCTATTCCCCACTCACTACTGACTACTCCCTATTCCCTAAATTAAGCCGCTTCAGCCGCGAGGCGCTGTGCCTTCTCGACCGCTTCCTCGATGCCGCCGACCATGTAGAAGGCGGCTTCCGGAAGGTGATCGTAGTCGCCGTTGCAGAGGCCCTTGAAGCCCTTGATGGTGTCGGCGAGATCGACCAGCTTGCCCGGCGCGCCGGTGAACACTTCGGCGACGAAGAAGGGCTGCGACAGGAAGCGCTCGATCTTGCGGGCGCGGGCCACGGTCTGCTTGTCTTCTTCCGACAGCTCGTCCATGCCCAGGATGGCGATGATGTCCTGCAGCGACTTGTAGCGCTGGAGGATCGACTGCACCTGGCGCGCGACGCCATAGTGCTCGTCGCCGACGACCAGCGGGTCGAGCATGCGCGAGGTCGAATCCAACGGATCGACCGCCGGATAGATGCCCTTTTCGGCGATGGCGCGGTTCAGCGTCGTGGTCGCGTCAAGGTGGGCGAACGAGGTCGCCGGCGCCGGATCGGTCAAGTCGTCGGCGGGCACGTAGATGGCCTGCACGGACGTGATCGAGCCCTTGGTGGTGGTGGTGATGCGTTCCTGCAGCGCGCCCATGTCGGTGGCGAGCGTCGGCTGATAGCCGACGGCCGACGGGATGCGGCCGAGCAGAGCCGACACTTCCGAGCCAGCCTGGGTGAAACGGAAGATGTTGTCGACGAAGAACAGCACGTCCTGGCCCTGGTCGCGGAAATATTCCGCAACCGTCAGGCCGGTCAGGCCGACGCGGGCGCGCGCGCCCGGCGGCTCGTTCATCTGGCCATAGACGAGTGCCGCCTTGGAGCCTTCGCCGCCGCCCTTCTTGTTGACGCCGGATTCGATGAACTCATGATAGAGATCGTTGCCTTCGCGGGTGCGCTCGCCAACGCCGGCGAACACCGAATAGCCGCCATGCGCCTTGGCGATGTTGTTGATCAGTTCCTGGATCAGCACGGTCTTGCCGACGCCGGCGCCGCCGAACAGGCCGATCTTGCCGCCCTTGGCGTAGGGCGCCAGCAGGTCGAGCACCTTGATGCCGGTGATCAGGATCTGGGCTTCCGTCGACTGCTCGACATAGGTCGGAGCCGGCTGGTGGATGGAGCGCATTTCGGTTGCGTCGACCGGGCCTTCTTCGTCGACCGGCTCGCCGATGACGTTGATGATGCGGCCGAGCATGCCCGGGCCGACCGGCACGGTGATCGGCGCACCGGTGTCGCGCACTTCCTGACCGCGAACCAGACCTTCGGTCGAGTCCATGGCGATGCAGCGCACGGTGTTTTCACCCAGGTGCTGGGCGACTTCGAGCACGAGGCGATTGCCGACATTGGTCGTCTCGAGCGCGTTCAGGATCGCCGGCAGGTGATCGCCGAACTGCACGTCGACAACGGCGCCGATGACCTGGCGGACCTTGCCGGCAACGCCGGTTGCCTTGCTGGCCACTGCCGATGTCTTGGCAGCGGCGGCCTTCGCCGGTGCTGCTGCCTTGGCCGGGGCAGCCTTCGCGGCTGCTGCTGGAGCCTTTGCCGCCTTCACGGGGGCTGCGGTTTTCGCGGCTGCTGCCTTGGGGGCTGCCGTCTTGGATGTCGCCTTCTGGGGGGTCGCTGCTTTCGCCATCGTCTTTACCCTTTTTCGTCCTTTGTTTCTCACGCGGTCCGATCGCGGGTCGATGACCCGCGAACCGCGCCTAGAGCGCCTCGGCGCCCGAAATGATTTCGATCAGTTCCTTGGTGATCTGCGCCTGCCGCTGGCGGTTATAGGTGATCGACAGCTTGTTGATCATGTCGCCGGCGTTGCGCGTCGCATTGTCCATGGCGCTCATCTTGGCGCCCATTTCGCCGGCCACATTTTCGAGCAGCGCCCGGAAAACCTGCACGGAGATGTTGCGCGGAATGAGGTCGGAGAGGATTTCGCCCGGCTCCGGTTCATATTCGTAGACGGCGTTGCCGCCATCCGTCGCCTCGGCAGGAGCCGAAGCAACGCCGGCCGGGATGATCTGCTGCGCGGTCGGGATCTGGCTGATCACCGACTTGAACTGCGAATAGAACAGCGTGCAGATGTCGAAGCCGCCTTCGTTGAAGAGGTGGATGACCTTCTTGGCGATCGCATCGGCATTGACGAAGCCGAGTGTCTTGACCTCGCGCAGGTCGACTCGGTCGATGATCATCGACGCATAGTCGCGGCGCAGGATGTCGAAACCCTTCTTGCCGACGCAGATGATCTTGACCTGCTTGCCGTCCGCCAAAAGCTTGCGGATATGGTCGCGGGCAAGGCGGGCGATCTGCGAATTGAAGCCGCCGCACAGGCCGCGCTCGGCGGTGCAGACGACGAGCAGATGCACGTCGTCCTTGCCGGTGCCGGTCATCAGCGCCGGGGCATCGCCGCCGCCGCCGATGGCCTGGGTGATGTTGGCCAGAACGGAACCCATGCGCTCCGAATAGGGGCGCGCCGCTTCCGCAGCCTCTTGCGCACGGCGCAGCTTCGCCGCGGCGACCATCTGCATCGCCTTGGTGATCTTCTGCGTCGCCTTAACCGAGGCGATACGGTTACGAAGGTCTTTTAATGAAGGCATGCTTCAAACCTGATCCCGTCTTGTCTCATCCCGACTGGCAATTCGCTCAGGCAAAGGTCTTGGCGAAAGTGTCGATCTCGGCCTTCAGCTTGGCGCGCAGATCATCCGACAGCGCCTTTTCCTTGCGGATGGCGTCGAGAACGTCCTTGCCCGCCGCACGCATGTGGCTGAGCAGGCCATGCTCGAACTTTCCGACCTGGTTGACCGGCAGCTTGTCGAGATAGCCGTTGACGCCGGCGAAGATCACCGCGACCTGCTCTTCCGTCTTCAGCGGCGAGAACTGCGGCTGCTTCAGGAGTTCGGTCAGGCGCGATCCGCGGTTGAGCAGGCGCTGCGTGGCGGCGTCGAGATCGGAGCCGAACTGCGCGAAGGCCGCCATTTCGCGGTACTGCGCGAGTTCGCCCTTGATCGAGCCGGCAACCTGCTTCATCGCCTTGATCTGCGCGGCCGAGCCGACGCGGCTGACCGACAGGCCGACGTTCACCGCAGGACGGATGCCCTGGAAGAACAGGTTGGTTTCGAGGAATATCTGGCCGTCGGTGATCGAGATCACGTTGGTCGGGATGTAGGCCGACACGTCGTTGGCCTGCGTCTCGATGATCGGCAGGGCGGTCAGCGACCCACCGCCCAGATCGTCGTTGAGCTTGGCGGCGCGCTCGAGCAGGCGCGAATGCAGGTAGAAGACGTCACCCGGATAGGCTTCGCGGCCCGGCGGGCGGCGCAGCAGCAGCGACATCTGGCGATAGGCGACGGCCTGCTTCGACAGATCGTCATAGCTGATCAGCGCGTGCATGCCATTGTCGCGGAAGTATTCGCCCATGGTGGCGCCGGCGAACGGCGCCAGGAACTGCATCGGCGCCGGATCGGAAGCGGTGGCGGCGACGATGATCGAGTATTCGAGCGCGCCGCGCTCTTCCAGCACCTTGACGAACTGCGCGACGGTCGAGCGCTTCTGGCCGACGGCGACGTAAACGCAGTAGAGCTTTTCCTTCTCGGGGCCGTTGTCGTGCACCGATTTCTGGTTGAGCATCGTGTCGAGGATGATGGCGGTCTTGCCGGTCTGGCGATCGCCGATGACCAGCTCGCGCTGGCCGCGTCCGACCGGGATCAGCGCATCGATGGCCTTGAGGCCGGTCGACATCGGCTCGTTCACCGACTTGCGCGGGATGATGCCGGGCGCCTTGACGTCGACGCGCTTGCGCTCGACCGCCTTGATCGGACCCTTGCCATCGATCGGATTGCCGAGCGCGTCGACGACGCGGCCGAGCAGGCCGGGGCCGACGGGGACGTCGACGATGGCGCCGGTGCGCTTGACGATGTCGCCTTCCTTGATGTCGCGGTCGGCGCCGAAGATGACGACGCCGACATTGTCGGCTTCGAGGTTGAGCGCCATGCCGCGGATGCCGCCGGGGAATTCGACCATTTCGCCGGCCTGGACATTGTCGAGGCCGTAGACACGGGCGATACCGTCACCGACGGACAGCACCTGTCCGACTTCGGAGACCTCGGCCTCCTTGCCGAAATTCTTGATCTGGTCTTTCAGAATTGCGGAAATTTCCGCGGCGCGGATGTCCATCAGCCGACCTCTTTCAGTGCAAGCTTGAGCGAATTGAGTTTGGTTTTGAGCGACGTATCGATCTGGCGCGAGCCCATCTTGACCACCAGCCCGCCGAGCAGCGACGGATCGACGGTGACGGAGATGGCCACGTCCTTGCCGGCAACGCTCTTCAGCGCCGCCTTGAGTTCGGTCTGCTGGGCAGCCGTCAGCTCATGCGCCGACGTCACTTCAGCAGCGGTCTCGCCACGATGTTCGGCGGATATCTGGCGGAATGCCCTGATCATGCCGGGAATGGCGAACAGGCGGCGGTTGCGGGCGACGACGCGCAGGAAATTGCCCGTGAGGCCGGCAATCCCGGCCTTGTCGGCGATCGCCGCGATGGCCTTGGCCTGGTCCTCGCTGGAGAACACCGGGCTGTTGATCAGCCGGGTGAGATCAGCGCTGCCCGCGAGCATCGCTTCGAAACTGTTGAGGTCGGCTTCGACCTTGGCCACGGAATTTGCCTGCAGGGCGAGTTCGAACAGCGAACCCGCATAGCGTTCTGCGACACCTGAGATTGGCGATGACGATTGAGCCACGGACCGTCTTTTCTCTTGTCTGACAGGCCGTAGATTGTTGGCGCGAGCAAAAACTCTGGCTAAATCTTTGACCTTACTGCATTTTTTCGTGCACGGAGGCGCGGCTTCCGCTATCCCCGGCCGAAAGTCGATTGCCGTCTAGCACAGGCATTTTAAGACCGCAATGCGTCGTTCCGCATGGTTTTCAGGCACTATTGTCGCATCCGGCGAAAGTCACCCGTCTTCCATCGCGGAATACCCAACGATTCAAGGCAGAAAGCCGAAGGCAAAGGCGAGCGGCAATGCCGCCAGCACCAATTCCACCACAATGGAAACCCAATTGAAAGGCGTGTTGGCGCCATCCGACATCATCGACAGCAGCCGGCCAAAGGCGGTGAACAGCCAGGAGAAGCCGAGCGCCATGTAGATCAGCGGCTGCGCCAAGAGGATGCAGCACAGGCCGACGCCGAGATAGAAGCCCGACATCCTGCCGCGTCCCTCGGCGATCGCCGCAGCCTTCTCGGGCTTGACCTGCAGGCGCAGGGCACGGAAGGCGAGATTGGGTGCCAGAAAAAACAAAAGCCCGAGCAGCACGGTGACGACGGCGCTTGACCACGCCAGCCATTCGCCCTGGCTCGTCGGCCACGGAAGCGCAAAATCCATCTCGTCCCCTCGAAATGCCTGTTTTGAAATTCCGGGCATTCTAGCGAAGGAAAGAAAGGACGCCAGATGGAGTCCGGCAATTTGCGGAAGCCTGTCAGCCCAGCGTGAATTCGACCGCCGCCTCGGCATGGATGCGCGTTGTATCGAAGACCGGAACGTCGAAGTCCTGCTGGCCGATGAGCATGGTGATCTCGGTGCAGCCCATGATGACGCTGTCGGCCGCCTCTTCGCGGCGCAGGCGCTCGGTCTCGGCTATATAAGCCGCCTTTGAAGTCTCCTTGACGATGCCTTGGCACAGTTCCTCATAGATGACACGATGGACCATGTCGCGCCCGGCCGCATCCGGCACCACAGGGCTCAATCCAAATCTGTCGGCGAGCCGGCCCTTGTAGAAGTCCTGCTCCATGGTGAAGCGCGTCGCCAGCAGCGCCGGCCGCTGCATGCCGGCGCGCTTGACCGCCACCGCCGTGGCGTCGGCGATGTGGATCAGCGGGATCGACACCGACGCCTGCACCTCATCGGCCAGCCTGTGCATGGTGTTGGTGCACAAAAGCAGACCTTCCGCGCCGCCGGCCTCGAGTTTGCGCGCTGCTTCGACGAGAAGCACGCCGGCGCCGTCCCAGTCGCCGTGATGCTGCCGCTCGGCGATCTCGGCGAAGTCGAACGACCAGAGCAGCAATCTGGCCGAATGCAGCCCGCCCAGCCGCGAGCGCACGATCTCGTTGAGCAGGCGGTAGTAGATCGCGGTCGATTCCCAGCTCATGCCGCCCAGAAGGCCGAGGGTTTTCATATGAGTTTCCACATCTCGCTGGCTTGCGGCAACCTATCGCTGAAAGCGCGACCTTACAAAAAGCTCTGCGGATCAATATCGACCTGCACCCTGACCGAACCGCGCTGTTTTGGCCCGTTGGCCAGCATGGCCCTGATAAAACCTTGCATGTCGGCGCGCCGCTCGCCCTGGATCAGCAGGCGGAAGCGATGGCGGCCGCCTAGCAGGGACAGCGGCGCCTCCGCCGGGCCGAGCACGAACAAATCCGTCGCCTCGGGCGCGGCGCGGCGCAGGCCGCGCGCATGGCCCTCGGCTTCCGCCCGCGTCACCGCACTGACGATGACGCCGGCGAGCCGGCCGAAAGGCGGCAGTGCGGCCCGTTCGCGCTCGGCGATCTCACGTTCGTAAAACGCCTCGGCGTCGCCCGAGACGATCGCCCGCATCACCGGGTGGTCGGGCTGAAAAGTCTGCAGCAGGCCAAGGCTCTTCTTGCCGGTGCGGCCGGCGCGGCCGGTGACCTGGCTGAGCAGCTGGAATGTGCGCTCGGCGGCGCGCGGATCGCCATTGGCAAGGCCGAGATCGGCATCGACGACGCCGACCAGTGTCATGTTGGGAAAGTTGTGGCCCTTGGCGACGAGCTGCGTGCCGATGACGATGTCGGCCTCGCCATCGGCGATCGCCTCCAGCTCCAGCCGCAGCCGCCGCACGCCGCCCATCAGGTCGGACGACAAAACGATGGTGCGCGCGTCGGGAAAATGCGCAACGACCTCTTCGGCGATCCGCTCGACACCTGGCCCGCAGGCGACCAGATGATCGAGCGTGCCGCATTCCGGGCAGGCTTCGGGGCGGCGCTCATTGTGCCCGCAATGATGGCAGACCAACTGGCCGCGAAAACGATGCTCGACCAGCCAGGCCGAGCAGACCGGGCAGCCGAAGCGGTGGCCGCAGACCCGGCACAGCGTCAGCGGCGCATAGCCGCGCCGGTTGAGGAACAGCAGCGACTGCTCCTGCCTCTCCAGCGTCTGGCGCATCTGGTCGAGCAGCACCGGCGACAGGAAACCGCCACGCGCCGGCGGCGCGCGCCGCATGTCGACCGCCTTCAGATGCGGAAGCGCCGCCTCGGCGAAGCGAGCGGAAAGCACCGCTCTGTTGTATTTACCTTGGCTGGCATTGACCCGGCTTTCGACCGACGGCGTCGCCGACGCCAGCACGACGGGGAAGCTGCCGATATGGCCGCGCACCACGGCCATATCACGCGCATTGTAGAAGACGCGGTCCTCCTGCTTGTAGGCAGGGTCGTGCTCCTCGTCGACGACGATCAGGCCGAGCTCCTTGAACGGCAGGAACAGCGCCGAACGCGCACCGGCGACGACCCGCACGCCGCCTTCCGCCACTTGCCGCCAAACCCGCTCGCGCATCCGCGGCGGCAGGTCGGAATGCCATTCACCCGGCTTGGCGCCGAAGCGCTGCTGGAAGCGCTCGAGAAAGGCATGCGTCAGCGCGATTTCCGGCAGCAGGATCAGCACCTGCCTGCCTTGGTCGAGCGCAGCCGCCACCGCCTCGAAATAGACCTCGGTCTTGCCTGATCCGGTGACGCCGTCGAGCAGCGCGACGTTGAACACGCCGGCTGCGACATTGGCGCGCAGCATCTGCGCCGCGGCGCTCTGGTCCGGCATCAGTTCCGGAATGGCGTAGCCGGGATCGGGCGCGGCCACCACCGGGCGCGGCGGGATCATCACGGTCTCGAACACGCCTTGCGCCCTCAGGCCGTCGATCACCGTCGACGACACGCCGGCGGCGTGAGCGAGGCCGGAGCGCGTCCAGGCAAGGCCGCCTTCGGCCGTCTCCAGCACGCGCTGCCTGGCGCCCGTCATCCGGTCGGGTGCGAGAAGCGTGCGCTGCAGCCCCTCGATCCACGGTTCGGGGTCGAAAGCCTCCGGCGCCCTGAGCAGCATGCGCGCCACCATGCCCGGCGGCGACAGCGTGTACTGCGCCACCCAGTCGACGAAACGGCGCATGGCGCGGTCGATCGGCGGGCAGTCGAAGACCTGTTCGATGGGGCGCAGCTTTTTCGCGTCGACCTTCTCGACCGCGCCATCCCAGACGATGCCGGCGACCTGGCGCGGCCCGAGCGGCACGCGCACGATCGAGCCCGGCACCACGCGCATGCCGGCGGGCACGGCATAGGTGTAGGGGCGTTCGGCGGGCATCGGCACCAGCACCGGCGCGGCTGTGACAAAGGGCGAATCTTCGATCATGAGGCGTGACCTTGCCCTGACTTTGGTCTAGATCAAAGGCCGACCCCGAATGTGCATGACATGCACATGAAAATCTTCAGGAGACCCGCCATGAAATTTTTTGTCGACACCGCCGACGTCAAGGATATCCGTGAGCTGAACGATCTGGGGCTGCTCGACGGCGTCACCACCAATCCGTCGCTGATCCTCAAATCCGGCGGCAAGATCGCCGACGTCACCAGAGAGATTTGCGACATCGTCAAGGGTCCGGTCTCGGCTGAAGTCACCGCCACCGAATATTCCGAGATGATGCAGCAGGCCAAGGTTCTGGCCAAGATCGCCGACAATGTCTGCATCAAGGTGCCGCTGACGCTGGACGGTCTCAAGGCCTGCAAGACGATCCGCACCGAGATGAACCGCCTGGTCAACGTCACGCTGTGCTTTTCGGCCAACCAGGCGCTGCTGGCGGCCAAGGCCGGTGCCTCGTTCATCTCGCCCTTCGTCGGCCGCGTCGACGACATCGGCATCGACGGCATGGAGCTGATCCAGGAGATCAGGCAGATCTACGACAATTACGATTTCCAGACCGAGATCCTCGTCGCTTCGGTGCGCACCGTGAACCACGTCAAGCAGGCGGCGCTCATCGGCGCCGATGTCGTGACCGCGCCGCCGGCGACCCTGAAGGCACTGGTCAAGCACCCGCTGACCGACAAGGGCCTGGAACAGTTCCTTGCCGACTGGGCAAAAACCGGCCAGAAGATCGGCTGAGAATGGCGATCGGCTGAAGCCAATTCGCTTGTGATGAAAAGGCCGGGCAACCGGCCTTTTCATGTGCGCTTCAAGCGGGCTGCCGATCAGTCCGCGCCATCGTCCTCGGGCGCGCCGGCCGGCTGGCGCCGGCCCATGATGATTTCGCGCTTGCCGACATGGTTGGGTGTGCCGACCAAGCCTTCCTTTTCCATACGCTCGACCAGGGACGCAGCGCGGTTGTAGCCGATGCCGAGGCGCCGCTGGATGTAGGACGTCGAGCATTTCTTGTCGCGCACCACCACCTTGACCGCCTCGTCGTAGATCGCGTCGCTGTCTTCGGCTGCAACGGATCCCTTGTCGAAGACCGTGCCCTGATCGTCTTCGATTTCTTCCTCGTCCTCATCGGCCGTCACGGTTTCCAGATATTCAGGGCGCCCTTGCGCCTTGAGATGCGCGACGACATGCTCGACCTCCGCGTCGGAAACAAACGGCCCGTGCACGCGCGAGATGCGCCCGCCGCCCATCATGTGCAGCATGTCGCCCTGGCCAAGCAATTGTTCGGCGCCTTGCTCGCCCAGGATTGTGCGGCTGTCGATCTTCGATGTCACCTGGAAGGAAATCCGGGTTGGAAAGTTGGCCTTGATCGTGCCCGTGATGACATCGACCGAAGGGCGCTGCGTTGCCATGATCAGGTGAATGCCGGCGGCGCGCGCCATCTGCGCCAGACGCTGGATCGCGCCTTCGATCTCCTTGCCGGCGACCATCATCAGGTCGGCCATCTCGTCGACGATGACGACGATGTAGGGCATCGGCGCAAGGTCGATTTCCTGCTGTTCGAAAAGCGGTTCGCTGGTGCCCTTTTCGAAGCCGGTCTGCACGGTCATGACGACGGTTTCGCCCTTGTCGCGGGCAGCGGCGGCACGCTCGTTGTAGCCGTCGATGTTGCGCACACCGAGCCGCGCCATCTTGCGATACCGGTCCTCCATTTCGCGCACCGCCCATTTGAGCGCCGTCACGGCTTTCTTGGGATCCGTGACGACGGGCGTCAGAAGATGCGGGATGCCGTCATAGACAGAGAGTTCGAGCATCTTGGGATCGACCATGATCAGCCGGCATTCTTCCGGCTTCAGCCGATAGAGCAACGACAGGATCATGGTGTTGATGGCGACCGACTTGCCGGAGCCGGTGGTTCCGGCCACCAGCAAATGCGGCATCTTCGCCAGCTCGGCGATGACCGGCTCGCCGCCGATCGTCTTGCCGAGACAAAGCGCCAGCTTGCAGCTGGTCTTGCGAAAGCCTTCCGATTCGATCAGCTCCCGGAAATAGACGGTTTCGCGCGTTTCGTTCGGGAGCTCGATGCCGATGACGTTGCGGCCGGGCACGACGGCGACGCGCGCCGAAATCGCCGACATGGAGCGGGCGATATCGTCGGCAAGCCCAATGACGCGAGAAGATTTGACGCCCGGCGCCGGCTCGAACTCATAGAGCGTGACGACCGGGCCTGGGCGAACATGGATGATCTCGCCGCGCACGCCGAAGTCTTCGAGCACGCTTTCCAGCAGATCCGCGTTCTGCTCGAGCCGCTCCTGCGACATGTAGAAGCCTTGTCCCTCCGGCGGCTGCTGCAACAGCTCTTCGGAGGGAAGCTCATAGGGATCTCCCGCGGTTGACAGCACGACCTTTCCAGCCCTAGGCAAGCGCGCGGAGCGGGCGGCAACGGCCCGTGCAGAGACGTTCACACTTGGCGCGGCCGACGCGGAAACAGCGTCGCTTTTGGCGGCTGGAATTGCGACAGGCTGGACCGGCGACGGCGCATTGCTCGCCGGCACGTCAGGTTGGGCGACGGCCTGGTTCGAATTGGCCGGCCAAACATCCGGCAACGGCTTCAAGGCCTGGCCCGGTAGGCAGTCGATGACACGAAACAATGCGGTGGCATCGGTCCCTGGGCGGATGTCGATCGGCATAGCGGTGCCTTGCGCCACGGCGACCGGTGCAGGCGACGCTGGACCGGTCTGCCGGGCCGGCGACGAAACGTCGACCAGATAGGGTGCCATGGCCTCGAAGAAGGCATGATCCGAAAGATATGGCCAGCGCAGCCTTTCGGAAGTGGTCGTTTTGGCCGAGGCGTGGCCGGCCAACGGCTGGGAAGCAGGGCTTTTCACCGAAGCCGGCAATGCCAGTAGCGAAGGCGCGGAGGACGCCCCGTTGATCATGGATTGAGCAACGGCTTGCTCTGCTGGGCGCGTCGCGGCGTGTTCGACAACACGCTCGTGCTGCGGACGATGCTTCCTGGCCTCATAATCCGGCGTGCGTGTAAAACGCACGTTGGGTGCAAGGAAGAAATATTCCTGCCAGGCAGGGCTCTCGATATCGCCGATTTTCGAAGGCGTATCGTCCGAGCAACCCCGCGGTTCCATATAGGGCCGCTTGTTGCCGCCGAGATCGACCACCGGCGCGGAATAGCCAGCCTGGCGTGTGGTGGGCTGCCGGCCGTCCGGCTCCTTGCGAGCCGGACGATCGAGGTCGCCTGCCGCGGAAGAACTTCGCTGACCACCCCTGTCGCCGATGCTCTCCAAGCGCTTCCCCTCGGGGCCATCAGGCAATGCAGCCGTCGATAAATTGACCCGGGAAAAACGCTTGGCTTCCATTCTCAAGACTCACTTTGAAATGTCTGCCGAGCAATAGGGAGCGAGTGGTTAACAGTTGCTTCCCGGATGGATCGCCGACCATCCCTGGGCACCCAAAATCTTCGTGGTGGTCTGCGAGCGACACGGCACGATCGTCGTCTCCCCGCATCCACGCTGGTGGCGCGATCTACTCGCCGTGCCGCAGCAGCTCGATGGGTATCTTCGGACAATCCCTGTTCGGAATCTGGCTCTGTTCGGGAATCTGGTCACGATCCCGCGATCACCCCATCATGCCTGGAGCCAGACCGTTTCCGTGAAGCGATGAGGTGCGCTAGCCGGTCTTGCCGTGCCGGACAAGGTCCTGGGCAATGGACAGCTGCAGCGCTTCCGCCAACTCTCGCGCAGCGCGATTCTCGGCGTCGATCTGCGCCCGGTATGCGGCGAATTCCTGACGCGGCCTGTCGAAGGACGAGGTGATCGAACGTTTGCCGGATGCGATCACCACGCCGGTCTTCGCATCAGCCAGCGTATAGCTGCCGGTCAGCGTCACGGAACCGGCGGTCGGTTCGTCTTCATCCGTTCCGACCTGCACGAGTGCCGCGGACTCGACCGCTTCGGTCACGCCGAGATTGAGCGAATATGCCGGCGAGGCCGGCTCGCCGGCGCCTCGTCCAAACCCGAAAATCAGATTGTTGCGCACCTGTTGGCCGTAACGCGTATTGACCGGCTTGATGCCGATCAACGCCAGTTCGGCACTGGCACTGGCCTGCGAACCCGACAGCGGCGCGCTCGAATAGAGCGGCCGCACCGTGCAGGCCGAGACAAGCGCGAGCGAACCTATCAAGCCGGCAAGCGCTATGCGGCGCAGCAAATGGCTCAACTCTGTCTTTTCCCGATCAGGCAACGACATTGACGATCCTCTGCGGCACGATGATCACCTTGCGCGGAGCCTTCCCTTCGAGTGCTTTCTGCACGAAGTCGAGAGCCAATACCGCTTTTTCGACCGCACCTTGGTCCGCGTCGCGGGCAATTGTCAAATCCCCCCGCTTCTTGCCGTTGACCTGTACCGGATAGGTGACTTCGTTGTCGACGACCAGCGCCGGATCGAAGACCGGCCAAGGCCGTTCGGCAACGAGATCGGTGCCGCCAAGCGTTGCCCAGCACTCCTCGGCCAGATGCGGCATGACCGGCGCGATCAGATGCACGAGAATCTCCACCGCCTGCCGGCAGGCGCCTTTCAGCGCTGCATCGGCCTTGCCTTCGGCCACCTCGTTGAGCGGCGTGGTCAGCGCGTTGGCCAGTTCGTAGATGCGGGCGATGGCGCGGTTGAAGGCGAGCTTCTCGATATCCTCTCCGACCGCCTTCAGGATCTTGTGCGCGGCCTTGGAAACCACCGCGGCCTCACCGCTGCTGGCCGCTAAGGGCTTGATGCCGGCCAGTGTTTCGGCCGCCGTCGACACCAGGCGCCAGATGCGCTGGATGAAGCGATGCGCACCGGCAGCGCCATCGTCGGTCCACTCGACATCGCGCTCGGGAGGAGAATCCGACAGCATGAACCAGCGCGCCGTATCGGCGCCGTAGCCATCGGTGATGTCTTCCGGGCTCACCGTGTTCTTCTTCGATTTCGACATCTTTTCCAGCGGACCGATGGTGACGGCCTCGCCGGTGGCGATGTCGATGGCGCTGCGCTTGCCGTCGACATCCTCCAGCCGAACTTCGGTGGGCGCCAGCCAGCGGCCATTCGATGCCGAGCCGACGCGATAGGTTTCGTGCACCACCATGCCTTGCGTGAACAGGCCCTTGAACGGCTCGGCCAGATCGACATGACCGGCCTCGCGCATGGCGCGGGTGAAGAAGCGCGAATAGAGCAGATGCAGGATCGCGTGCTCGATCCCGCCGATATACTGGTCGACCGGCAGCCATTCGTTGGCCGCTTTGGGATCGGTCGGTTCATGCGCCCACGGCGCGGTGAAGCGGGCGAAGTACCAAGACGAATCGACGAACGTGTCCATCGTGTCGGTTTCGCGCCGCGCATCCCTGCCGCATTGCGGACATTTCACATGGCGCCATGTCGGATGGCGGTCGAGCGGATTTCCCGGGCGGTCGAAATCGACATCGTCGGGCAGCTTCACCGGCAGGTCCGCCTTCGGCACCGGCACCACGCCGCAAGCCTCGCAATGGATCATCGGGATCGGACAGCCCCAGTAGCGCTGGCGCGAAATGCCCCAGTCGCGCAGGCGGAAATTCACCTTGCTCTCGGCCATCGGCCGGTTGCCGATCGTCTTCTGCTCCAGCAGTTTGGCGACTTCGTCGAAAGCCTGATCCGGCTTCATGCCGTCGAGAAAGCGCGAATTGATCATCACGCCGTCATCGACATAGGCTTCATCGATGATCTGGAACGTCGCCGGATTCTCGCCTTCCGGCATCACCACCGGAATCACCGGCAGGCCGTATTTGTTGGCGAAGTCGAGGTCGCGCTGGTCGCCGGACGGACAGCCGAAAATGGCGCCGGTGCCGTATTCCATCAGCACGAAATTGGCGACATAGACAGGCAGCGTCCAGTTGTCGTCAAACGGATGGACGACGCGAATGCCGGTGTCGAAACCCTTCTTCTCAGCTGTCTCCAGCGCCGCCACCGAGGTGCCCATATGGCCGATATCCTCGATGAACTTCGCCAGCGCCGGATTGTGCGCAGCGGCGTTCCTGGCCAACGGATGATCGGCGGCGACAGCCATGAAGGAAGCGCCGAAGATGGTGTCGGGCCTTGTCGTATAGACTTCCAGCTCATGCTCGCCATCAGAGGCGTCGGCCAGAGGCCAGCGGATCAGCAGGCCTTCCGAGCGGCCGATCCAGTTCTGCTGCATCAGCTTCACTTTTTCCGGCCATTCGTCGAGGCCGTCGAGCGAATCCAGCAGATCCTGGGCGAAGTCGGTGATCTTGAAGAACCACTGCGTCAGTTCGCGCTGTTCGACCAGCGCGCCCGAGCGCCAGCCGCGTCCATCGATGACCTGCTCGTTGGCGAGCACGGTCATGTCCTCCGGATCCCAGTTGACCTTGGAGGATTTGCGCGTCACCAGCCCCTTCTCGACGAAATCGAGGAACAGCATCTGCTGGCGGTGGTAATAGTCGACGTCACAGGTGGCGAATTCGCGCGCCCAATCCAGCGACAGCCCCATGACCTTGAGCTGCTCGCGCATGGTGGCGATGTTCTGGTAGGTCCATTCCTTGGGATGGACCTTGTTTTGCATCGCCGCGTTTTCGGCCGGCATGCCGAAGGCGTCCCAGCCCATCGGGTGCAGCACGTTGAAGCCCTTGGCCCGCTTGTAGCGCGCCACCACGTCACCCATCGTGTAATTGCGGGTATGACCGATATGGATGCGCCCCGACGGATAGGGGAACATTTCCAGCACGTAGTATTTCGGGCGCGGATCGTCATTGTGCGCTTCGAACAGCTTCTTGACGTCCCAGGCCTTCTGCCATTTGGGCTCTGACGCGCGCGGATTGTATCGTTCGGTTGCCATGGGACGTTTTTCACTTAAAAGCATGCGCGAACCGTGGGCGACGGCTCGGCAGTTCAGGGAATGTGGTCCGGGTGTTCACCATGGTTTGGCAAACCCGTCAACCATATGGGTATCGCGTCTGACAAAAACGCCGGTCAAAACAGCAGGATTTGCATATGGGTGACGCCGTTCAGCAATTTTTCGCGGTCAAGGCGAAGATCGCCGCCGCCGAGCGCGAGGCCGGCCGCGAAGCCGGCGCCGTGACCCTGGTCGCGGTCTCAAAGACCTTCGACGCTGCCGACATCGGCCCGGTCATCGAGGCCGGCCAGCGCGTCTTCGGCGAGAACCGCGTGCAGGAGGCGCAAGGCAAATGGCCTGATCTGAAGGACGCATTTCCGGGTATCGAACTGCATCTGATCGGCCCGCTGCAATCCAACAAGGCTCGGGAAGCGGTGACGCTGTTCGACGTCATCGAAACGGTCGATCGCGAGAAGATCGCCGCCGAACTGGCCAAGGAGATCGCCAGGCAGGGCCGTGCACCGAAGCTCTACGTCCAGGTCAACACCGGCTCCGAGCCGCAGAAAGCTGGCATCGAGCCCCGGGAGGCGGTGGCCTTCGTCGCCCGCTGCCGCGACGTGCATGGCCTCGCCATCGAGGGCTTGATGTGCATCCCGCCGGCCGACGAGAACCCCGGCCCGCACTTCGCGCTGTTGGAAAAGCTCGGCAAGGAAGCCGACGTCGCCAAACTCTCGATGGGCATGTCCGGCGACTACGAGACGGCGATCGCCTTCGGCGCCACCAGCGTGCGGGTGGGCTCGGCGATCTTCGGCAGCCGATAGCGGACACATCTGTTGGCCAGCAGCGCTGCCGACCTTTAGGAATGTCTGCTATAGTTAGCCAAGCTATCGAGCGAGCAGTCCTCATGAACTGGGATCTTCAGAACGCAAAGAACAAGCTCTCGGAGCTGGTCCAGCAGGCGCGCGAAAAGGGACCTCAGACCATCACCGTGCGCGGAAAGCCCGCTGTTGTCGTGCTGGCTGCCGAACACTACCAGAGACTGGTCGGCGCAAAGCATTCGCTTACAGAATATCTTTTTTCCGGCCCGGAGTGGGATGACGACTTCATCGAGGAGGTCAATCGGCGCTCCGAGACGATGATCCGGGATCTCGATCTCTAATCCTTGGGCAGCCTGACTCTATTTTCATCGTTGCGTTCCTGACGGTCGCCGATGCTTCAGCACAGATCCGGCTAAAGACCTGTGGGCCAGTCCGGCGAGTCCATTGCACCAAGACTGGAAACGAAACGTACCGTTCCTATTTGCTTTGCGTCATCACAAACTCTCTGGAGCCGCCACCATGCGCTACAACCAGCTTGGAAATACAGGGATGTTCGTCTCCGAACTGTGCCTCGGCACCATGACCTTCGGTGCTGCCGGCCAGAATGCCCAATGGGGCCTGATCGCCAGCCTCGACCAGAAGGGCGTCAATGAGATCGTTGCCCATTCGCTTGCCGCCGGCGTCAATTTCTTCGATACGGCCGACGTCTACTCTTTTGGCGAATCCGAACGGCTGCTCGGCCAGTCGCTCAGGGATCTCGGCGTCAACAGGCAGAATGTGGTCATCGCCACCAAAGCCCACGGCGCCATGGGCGACGGTCCGAACCAGCGCGGCTCTTCACGCGGCCACATCATGGATTCGGTCGATGCCAGCCTGAAGCGGCTGCAACTCGACCATATCGATCTTTACCAGCTGCACGGCACCGACACCGTGACGCCGATCGACGAAACGCTGCGGGCGCTCGACGATCTCGTTGCCAGCGGCAAGGTTCGCTATGTCGGCGTCTCCAACTGGGCGGCATGGCGCATCGCCAAGGCGCTCGGCATCGCCGAGCGCAAGGGTTTCGCCCGTTTTGAGACCGTGCAATCCTACTATTCGATCGCCGGCCGCGACCTCGAGCGCGAAATCGTACCCTTGCTCAATGAGGAGAAGCTCGGCCTGATGGTGTGGTCGCCGATGGCCGGTGGCCTGCTGTCCGGCAAATATGGCCCCGGCGCGCCCGGCAATGGCGAAGGCCGCCGCGCGTCCTTCAACTTCCCGCCGGTCAATGAGGACCGTGCCTGGGCGGCCGTTGCCGTCATGCGCGAAATCGCCAAGAAGCATGATGTCAGCGTCGCCACGGTGGCGCTCGGCTATGTCCTGGCCAAGCCCTTCGTGATGAGCGTCATCATCGGCGCCAGCCGCATGGAGCAGCTGGAGCAGAACCTTGCCGCCACTGAAGTGAAGCTCGACAGCGACGATCTGCTTCGTCTCGACGAGGTCAGCGCCCTGCCGTCCGAATATCCCGGCTGGATGCTGGAGCGCCAGGCAGCGGGCCGCCGCCCGGCGCCGTTCACGCCGAAAGCATAAATATAGCCCACGCTGACATCCCGGGAGCCCGTGGCTCCCGGATGTCAGCTCAGCCGGACGCTCTCACCCAGAAAGTCGAGAAAGGCACGCACCCGCGCCGGCAGATGCCGGCCCTGGCCTACATAGACGGCATGGGTGGGCTCCTCGTCGCCGGGATTGAATGCCTCCAGCAGCGACACCAGCCGACCGGCGGCGATATCGGCCGCCACATGCCAGCGCGCGAGCCGGGCGATGCCCGCGCCCGCCAGCGCCATCAGCCGCATCGCCTCGCCATCGCTGACCAGCGTGTTGCCGGTGATGGGAACCATGATGGCGCGGCCGTCCGCGTCGAGGAACGGCCAGCCATCGAGATGCCTGACGAACCCGAAGCCCATGCGGTTGTGCCTGTCGAGATCGGCTGGCGTCGGTGGCATGCCGTGCTTCTCCAGATAGGAAGGTGCTGCAACGACGACCACCGGGCTTTGCCCGAGCTTGCGCGCCACCAGCCGTGACTCACTCAGCGGCCCGGCACGGATGGCGACATCGGCGCGTTCCGCCATCAGGTCGATGACGCTGTCGGTCAGCACCAGATCGACTGAAATCTCGGGGTAGCGTTCGAGG
This sequence comes from Mesorhizobium sp. M7A.F.Ca.US.011.01.1.1, assembly GCF_003998295.1. Lineage (NCBI taxonomy): Bacteria > Pseudomonadati > Pseudomonadota > Alphaproteobacteria > Hyphomicrobiales > Phyllobacteriaceae > Mesorhizobium > Mesorhizobium sp. M7A.F.Ca.US.011.01.1.1. Next base: position 77,642 of record NZ_RZRT01000015.1, on the reverse strand, counting down.
AAGCGTGGCAGAAGCGGGACCAGCCGGTGTACCCCGAAGGGCACGTAGCTGTTGACGCGCAGCCTTCCGCGCGGTGCCGCACCCGCCGCGGCCTCCTGCTCGGCCGCCGCCATGTCGGCGAGGATGCGCAGGCCGCTGTCGTAGAACGCTGTGCCTTCCGGCGTCAGTTGCAGCTTTCGCGTCGAACGACTGACCAGCCGCGCGCCAAGCCGGGCCTCCAGCCGCGCGATCAGCTTGCTCACCGCCGACGGCGTCATGCGCAACGCGCGTGCCGCAGAGGAAAAACTGCCTTCCGCGACGACGCGCACAAAAACTTCGATCTCGCCGGAGCGGTTGATGTCAGGCCTGGCCATTTGTGAATCTATTTCACAGAAAATGTGCCCAAGGCAAGTCTGGTTCACAATGCAGGGGAGCACGATCTCAGGGGTCGGGGCGCGGGACGGCGCTCTTCGTCATCGAAGTGGAAACCGCCATGCCTCTTGCTCTCTACGCCCTCGCCGCCGGTGCCTTCGGCATCGGCGTCACCGAATTCGTCATCATGGGTCTGCTGCTCGATGTCAGCAAGGATCTCGGCGTTTCGATCTCGGCCGCCGGCCAGCTCATTTCGGGCTATGCGCTTGGCGTCGTCATCGGCGCGCCCTTGCTGACCATCGCCACCGGCAACTGGCCACGCAAGACCGTGCTTCTGGCGCTGATGGCGATCTTCACGCTTGGCAATCTCGCCTGTGCGCTGGCGCCGGACTACTGGACGCTGATGGGCGCCCGCATCATCACCGCCTTTGCCCACGGCACCTTCTTCGGCGTCGGCTCTGTCGTCGCCACCGGACTGGTCGCACCCAACAAGAAGGCTTCGGCGATCGCGCTGATGTTCACCGGCCTGACCATCGCCAACATCCTCGGCGTGCCCTTCGGCACCTGGCTCGGCCAGGCCTTCGGCTGGCGGGCGACCTTCTGGGCGGTGACATTGGTCGGTGTGGCGGCCTTCGCCGTCATCCTGGCTCTGGTGCCACGCAGCCGGACGACGCCCGAAAAGAGCGACCTGCGCGCCGATCTCGCCGTTTTACGCCGCACCCCCGTCCTGCTCGGCCTCGCCACCACGGTGCTCGGCTATGCCGGCGTCTTCGCCGTCTTCACCTATATCGCACCGCTGCTGACCGAGATCAGCGGCTTTGGGGAAGCAGCGGTATCGCCGATCCTGCTCGTCTTCGGTGGCGGCCTCATTGCTGGCAATTTGCTTGGCGGCAAAGTCGCCGACCGCTGGCTGGCGCCGGCCGTGCTCGGCAGTCTCGTGGTGCTGGCACTGGTGCTCGCAACGATGACCTTCGCCATCCATAGCCAGGTGATGGCCGTCATCTATGTCGGCCTGCTCGGTGCCGCCGCCTTCGCCACCGTGGCGCCCCTGCAAATGTGGGTGCTGGACAAGGCGCAAGGTGCCGGTCAGAGCCTCGCCTCGTCCTTCAACATCGCCGCCTTCAATCTCGGCAACGCCGCAGGCGCCTGGCTTGGCGGCGCGGTCATTGCCCATGGGTTTGGCCTGGGTTCCCTCACCTGGGTCGCCGCCCTGCTGCCGCTCGCGGCACTCGCCGTGGCGGGACTGGCGCTGCGTCTCGATCGCACCGTCACGCTCGGCGAGCCTGCCTCCATCCGGTCGTGACCGTCCTCTGCAAACCCGCTTTCGACACCCTTCGTTCCACAGGAGTAAAAAGATGGACTACCGACGTCTCGGTGCATCGGGCCTAAAAGTGCCCGCACTCTCATTTGGCGCGGGAACCTTTGGCGGTTCCGGCCCGCTGTTCGGCGCCTGGGGCAACAGCGATGCCAGGGAAGCGCGGCGGCTGGTCGACATTTGCCTGGAGGCCGGCGTCAACCTGTTCGACACCGCCGACGTCTATTCGAACGGCGCTTCTGAAGAGGTGCTGGGCGAAGCCATAAAAGGCCGCCGCGACGCCGTGCTGATCTCGACCAAGACCGCGCTGCCGATGGGCGACGGGCCGGCCGACTATGGCTCGTCTCGGTCGCGGCTGATCAGATCCGTGGATGATGCGCTGAGGCGCCTCGGCACCGATTACATCGACCTGCTGCAGCTGCACGCCTTCGATGCCGGCACACCGATCGAGGAGGTTCTGTCGACGCTGGGCGAGTTGGTTCGCGCCGGCAAGCTGCGCTATGTCGGCGTCTCCAATTTCTCCGGCTGGCAGGTGATGAAGTCGTTGGCGCAGGCCGACAGCCAAGGCTATCCGCGCTATGTCGCGCATCAGGTCTACTATTCGCTGGTCGGCCGCGACTATGAGTGGGAACTGATGCCGCTCGGCCTCGACCAGGGCGTCGGTGCGCTGGTGTGGAGCCCGCTTGGCTGGGGCCGCCTGACCGGCAAGATCCGCCGTGGCCAGTCCTTGCCGGAAAAGAGCCGGCTGCACGACACGGCAAGCTTCGGACCGCCGGTCGAGGACGAGCATCTCTACCGGGTTATGGATGCGCTTGATGCGGTGGCGCTGGAGACCGGCAAGACCGTGCCGCAGATCGCCATCAACTGGCTGCTGCAGCGCCCGACCGTGTCGTCGGTCATCATCGGCGCCCGCAACGAGGAGCAGTTGCGCCAGAACCTCGGCGCCGTCGGCTGGACGTTGACGCCGGAGCAGATCAGGAAACTCGACGCGGCAAGCGAAGTCACCGCGCCCTACCCGTACTTCCCGTATCGGCGGCAGGAAGGCTTTGCTCGGCTGAGCCCGCCGGTGGTGTGATTAAGTCGCAGTCCTACGTTCCGGGGCCGCCATAGGCATTGGGGAGTAGCCGTAGCCCCTCAACTTCGTCATCCACGGGCGGAGCAGCCGCGAAGCGGCGTCGCGAAGACCCGAGGATCCATGCCGCGACCTTGGCCGTAAAGTGCAGCGGAGCAGAATTCTGCACCGTTGTGACGCTTCGGAGTCCCGGCATGGATCCTCGGGTCTGCGCCGCGTCGCTTCGCTCCTTGCTTCGCCCGTGGATGACGACGCGATGGGCGTTTGCGCCAACCAATAATGGTCGATAAAATGCCTGCCTACTGCTCTCAGTGCAGCACGAACTCACCATCCACCTTGCGCCATTCATTCGGCGCGATCAGCTTCTGGTGGGTGTAGCTGATCGAATGCAGCGGCCCGTCCAGCTTGGCCTTCCAGAATTCGATGAACTTGATCAGCACCGGAAACTTCGGCGCCAGATCGTAGTCCTGCCAGATGAAGCTCTGCAGCAGATGCGGGTGATCGGGAAAGTGATAAAGAATCTTGGCCGTGGTCAAGCCATAGCCTTTGAGCATCAGGTCCATTTCGGCATGGTCGCGCATGACGGTCCCCAGGTTGATTCGCCTGTCCTCCCACGGCTGATTGTGCGCGCCGCTGATTAACCGTCTATTGATTTTTTCTTCATCTGAACCGGCTTTGGCATGCGAAAACATGCAGTTAGCAGCGAACCCCTCCGAGTGCTGACAGCCTCGGAGAAGCTACCTGCGGCATCCCGCCGCGCGAATCCAACGTCTAATGTTGCCGTAACGGCGGAACTGGTAATAATGCCGCCGAATTCGCGGCCGTGTCGCCGCGATCCCGCCGACATTTCAAGCCGGCGGATCGGTTCGGGAGGAAAGTCAGGAATGTCCGAGGTTCATGTCCATCGCGTCCAGCCGGCGTGGAAGAAAAACGCGCTGATCGACAATGACACCTACCTGAAATGGTATGCCGACAGCCTCAAGAACCCGGACAAATTCTGGGGCAAGCACGGCAAGCGTATCGACTGGTTCAAGCCCTTCAGCAAGGTCAAGAACACCTCCTTCGACGGCAAGGTCTCGATCAAATGGTTCGAGGACGGACTGACCAACGTTTCCTACAACTGCATCGACCGGCACCTGAAGAAGCGCGGCAACCAGACCGCCATCATCTGGGAAGGTGACAATCCCTACGACGACAAGAAGATCACCTATAACGAGCTCTACGAGCATGTCTGCCGGCTCGCCAATGTGATGAAGAAACACGGCGTCAAGAAAGGCGACCGCGTCACCATCTACATGCCGATGATCCCGGAAGCCGCCTATGCGATGCTGGCCTGCACGCGTATCGGCGCCGTCCATTCGATCGTCTTCGGCGGCTTCTCGCCGGATGCGCTGGCCGGCCGCATCGACGACTGCAAGTCGACCTTCGTCATCACATCAGATGAAGGCCTGCGCGGCGGCAAGCCGATCCCGTTGAAGGAAAACACCGACAAGGCGATCGAGATCGCCGCGAAGGCCGGGACGAAAGTCGAAAAGGTGGTGGTCGTGCGCCGCACCGGCGGCAAGACCGGCTGGATTCCCGGCCGCGACGTCTGGTACCACGACGAGGTCGCGACGGTGAAAGCCGAATGCAAGCCCGAGAAGATGAAGGCCGAGGACCCGCTGTTCATCCTCTATACCTCGGGATCGACCGGCAAGCCGAAGGGCGTGCTGCACACCACCGCCGGCTATCTCGTCTACGTCTCGATGACCCACCAATATGTCTTCGACTACCATGACGGCGACATCTACTGGTGCACCGCCGATGTTGGCTGGGTCACCGGCCACAGCTACATCGTCTATGGCCCGCTCGCCAACGGCGCCACCACGCTGATGTTCGAAGGCGTGCCGAACTATCCGTCGCAGTCGCGCTTCTGGGAAGTCATCGACAAGCACAAGGTCAATATCTTCTACACCGCGCCGACGGCGCTACGCGCGCTGATGGGCGCCGGCGATGCGCATGTCAGCAAGACGTCGCGCAAGTCGCTGCGCGTGCTGGGTTCGGTCGGCGAGCCTATCAATCCGGAAGCCTGGGAGTGGTATTTCAACATCGTCGGCAACGGCAAGGTTCCGATCGTCGACACATGGTGGCAGACCGAGACCGGCGGCATCCTGATCACGCCGCTGCCGGGCGCCACCGACCTCAAGGCGGGTTCGGCGACACGGCCCTTCTTCGGCGTCAAGCCGCAGCTGGTCGACGGCGAGGGCAAGGTGCTGGAAGGTGCGGCCGACGGCAATCTGTGCATCACCGATTCCTGGCCCGGCCAGATGCGCACCGTCTATGGCGATCATGATCGCTTCATCCAGACCTATTTCTCGACCTACAAGGGCAAGTACTTCACCGGCGACGGCTGCCGCCGCGACGCCGATGGCTATTACTGGATCACCGGCCGCGTCGACGACGTCATCAACGTCTCCGGCCATCGCATGGGCACGGCCGAGGTCGAATCCGCACTGGTCAGCCACGACAAGGTTTCGGAAGCCGCCGTCGTCGGCTATCCGCATGACATCAAGGGCCAGGGCATCTACTGCTACGTCACACTGATGGCCGGCGAGCAGCCGAGCGAGGAACTGCGCAAGGAGCTGGTTGCCCATGTCCGCAAGGAGATCGGCGCCATCGCTTCGCCAGACAAGCTCCAGTTCGCGCCAGGCCTGCCGAAGACGCGCTCCGGCAAGATCATGCGCCGCATCCTGCGCAAGATTGCCGAGGACGATTTTTCAGCGCTCGGCGATACCTCGACGCTCGCCGATCCAGCCGTCGTCGATGATTTGGTCGCCAACCGGCAGAACAAGAAGAGCTGATGATGCAGGCCGCGCTCGGCACTGTCAGTGAACTCTGGCGCTATCCGGCGAGTTCGCTTGCCGGCGAGCGTCGGGAAACAATCTCGGTCGATATCGAGAGCATCGAGGGCGACCGTATGTTCGGCCTTGTCGACGCGTCCGACAATGAGATCGCGCGACCGGACCGCGACGCGAAATGGCACAAGGTGCCGCGCATCCGCACCCGGCTGTCGCCGACCCTGGAACTCGAGATTGCCGTTCCCGGGGACAACTGGCTGGCTGCGCCAAGTATCGAGAGCGACCGCGCGGTGTCGGCCTATCTCGGCTTCGAGGCCTCGATCCGACCGTTTCGCCGCGAGAATGCCGCACCCAGCTATTCCGGCCCGCTGACCGCGGAGCGCTACCGCAAGGCGCCCATCCATCTGTTGACCACCGCCTCGCTGGCACGGCTCAAAGCGTTGCACCCGGAAGGGGTCGTCGACCCACGCCGCTTCCGCCCCAACATCGTCGTCGACATGGCGGCAATCGAAGGGTCATTTCCCGAAACGGAATGGATCGGCCGCAAGCTTGCCGTCGGCGATCTCCTGCTGACCATCTCGGAACCCTGCCGCCGCTGCGGTTTCACCATCGTCGCCCAGGATGGCTTCGACCATGATCCGGCGATCCTGCGCAACCTGGTCCGCCATAACGCCCACAATCTCGGCGTCTACTGTACGGTCGATCGGCCGGCGCGCGTCGAAGTCGGCGACGCGATGCGCTTCGTGTAAGCTATGGATATAGATCCGCCCGCGTCGGCGGCAGGCCGCTTGGACCACGCGCGCGCTTGGTCACGACGGTCTGGAAAATCTGTGCCGAGGCACGTTCGAAGGTGATCGAACAGCCGGTCAGGTAGAGCAGCCATAGCCGCGCCCTGGCCTCGCCCACCTCGGCGATAGCCTCGTCGAAACGCGCATGCAGGCGCTCGGCCCACAGGCGACAGGTGCGGGCGTAATGCTCGCGCAGATTCTCCACGTCGTAGACCAGGAAGCCGTGCGCCTCGAGATTGCCTGTTGTCATGCCGATCGTGTCGAGTTCGCCGCCGGGGAAAATGTATTTGAGCAGCGCCTTGAACTCCGGCCCCTTGCGCAGGGTCTTCTTCATGTCGCCCTTGCTGCGCCGGGTGATGGCGTGGTGCAGATAGATGCCGCCGGGCTTCAGCAGGCGATGAATGGTCTTGAAATAAGTGGCGTGGTTGGCGAGCCCGAGATGCTCGAACATGCCGATCGACGAGATCTTGTCGAAGCTGCCTGTAAGCTCCGCATAGGATTTGATCTCGATGGTGATGCGGTCCTCCAGCCCCTCGGCGCGAATGCGCTCACGGGCCAGCTCGGTCTGGGCCTGCGACAGCGAGACACCGTGGCCGATGATGCCATAGTTCTTCGCGGCATGGATCAGCATCGCTCCCCAGCCACAGCCGATGTCGAGCAGTCGTTCGCCCGGTTTCAGCCGGAGTTTGCGGCAGATATGGTCGAGCTTGTCGATCTGCGCTTGATCGATGCTGTTGTCGAAATCCTTGAAGTAGCCGCAACTGTAGACCATGCGCTCGTCGAGGAAGAGCCGGTAGAAGGCGTTCGAAATGTCATAGTGATGCTGGATCGCCTCCTGGCTCGAACCGCTGACATAAGGATTGCGCCCCGAAAGATCGGTCCGCGCCGTCATCTGCTTGCGTGCCAAAAGCACGGAAGGCAGGTCGCGCAGGATCGCCATTTTCGGCAGCGACTTGAGCTTGGTTCTGAGCTTGCCTTGCGACGGCAGGGCGTAGAAGTCGAAGATCGTCCCGTCTTCGATGTCGATCGTCTTTGAAATCCACATCTCGATCAGCGTCGACAGGGACGGTCGCTTCACGATCTGCCAGACGATGTCCTGGTCGTTGATGGTGAGCACCGGACCTGTGGCGGGGCCGATCCGCTCCCCGGTCCACAGCCTGACGGCAAAGCCCGGTTTCAGCGTCTCGACAACCGTCCGCACGATCCGCGCCGCTCTCTCGGCTGCTTCCATGCATTCCTCCCACAGGGGCCGACCCGGGTTGCCGGCTCGGCTCTATGCCATGATCTTGCCTGCCCGGCCGACAGCCCGCAACCCAGTGTCGTGCCAAAAGCACCTTCCCGACTTTTTCAAACCTGCGCCTTGTCTTTTGCTGCAACGCACCCCATCATGAGTATGTGTTCAACAAATCGAAAGGAGGTGATCCGATGTCGAGTGATTTCGTTTTCCAGAACGTGGCCTCAGCGGATTGCACTTTCGGGAAGCAGTCTTCCCGTTAAGGCGCGAAATGCGCGGCGGGTGACCTCATAGGTCATCGCCATAGGGCCGCGCCACGGACGGAAACACGGAAGGCCGCCGGCTTCGAAAGAAGCGGCGGCCTTTTCCGTTTGGGCGATCACAACTGAACCGCAGTTCTCAAGAGCTTATTTGGCAACGGTGACCTTCTCGATGTTCCGGACGATGTCATCGAATGCCTGCTTCAGTTCCGCACCGGTTGCGGCCTCGTAATAATGCTTCAGCGAGGATGTGTCCGCCGTGGAGCAATCCTGGAGCACGCTTTTCGCCTGATCCCGTTCGGTCGCCTTCATGGTCGGATCGTTCAGGTCGAAGCCTATCGTGAAGATTTCGATGCCGTCGCGCTTCATGGCGTCGCAGATACCTTCGGCATTGCCACGCGACATCTGGCCCGCGTTCTGCGATTTGGACGCCCCGCGACCGCCGGCGAACGCTGTATTGAACTGGCCGTCCGTCATCAGGATGGCAACCTTGGCGACTTTCCTCTTGTCGAAATTGGCGGGACCCGCGCCGAGCCCGGCATTGACGATCGTCGGGCGCCAGGACGGCGAAAGCATGTAGTAACCCCACTGCACGGCGATGCCGCCGGCGGTCACACCAGCCGCGCTGAAATCGTCGATCGTGTCGAGCAGTTTGTCCTCGTCGGCCGACAACGGGATGAGCTCGGGCGTCGGGCACGTTCTCATGTGATCATCCCTATTGATTTTAGCCAGATACTCTTTGCCTTTGTTGTCCCACCGCGACGTGTAAGGCCCGTCGGATGACGTATCGGCATAGCCATCCTTGTCTTTGCGTTCCGTGGCACATTTGTCCGGCGCGGGTGTCACCGACGCCGAAACCGGAGCATCCACAGGCGGCGGCAGATCCGGCCCGCCTCTCGCCTCGACGAAGACGCTGTCAGCGAGACCGCCGGTATTCACCGCTTCGGCATAGGGAACGATCGCCACACGCACGCGTGGGTTTTTCGCATCGATGTTGTTGTCCAGCAGATCGCTGACAGCCCCGGAAGCGGCATTTTGTAAGTCGGCGATCTTGTTGGTCTTGGCCCATGCGTTCGGCCCCATCGATCCGGTCACATCGAGCATCATCGCCACTTCGATGGTCTTGTCCGAATAGAGCGCCGTCGTGGAGACGGCGACGCGTTTCATGTCGCCCGTGCCAAAAATCGGGAAATACAGCCCGACATCGACATGGGCGTCGGCCTGGACCGTCTTGGCGGTCCTGTTGACAGTCAGCTTGTCGAGCACGATTTGGTTGGCCTGCAGGATGCCTGCCGTGCTGTTGGCGTCGAGAAAAGCCTGCACCGATGTGTTGGCATCGGCTTCCTTGATGGCGCCGGTCGTCAGGTCGCGTGCCGTCGACGTGACCGCGGCGTCGACCACGCTCTGGAGGCTCGATCTGGCATTGTAGAGCTGCGATACGTTGACCGAGAAGCCGACAGCCAGCGCCAAGACCGAGGCGCTGAGGCCGAACAGGACTGCGAAATTTCCACCGCGATCCCTGGCGAACCCGCCGACCGCGTGAACAAGACCCCCGTAATTCCGCATCCTACAGCCTCCACTCGCCTCGGCCTCGTCGCCGCGGAAAGGGCAATGCAGGATTCCCGCCGGATGACGCCCTAGCTGGGCGGAGAGCTGGCTTTTCAGTAGCAAGTCACTGTTTTTGTTAAACTTTGGAACCAACAAAGGTGAACGGCTGGTAAACGGGAACGCGCCGTGGCGCTGGCGTTTACCAGCCGCTTACCATGATCTGGCCCGAGGCATCGCGACGCCGCCGACGGCGTCCTGTTGCGGCACAAGCTCACTGTGCCGAAGCGGACCATGTGTTCCGAAAGTTGCGGCCCGGAGAAAACCTCCTGACCACCCTGGAGCAGTTGCATCGGTAGGCCTCGCGACTACGCCAGCATCTGTGCGCTGACGGTCCTGTCGATGCCGTGGTAGGGCGGGTTGAACAGATTGCCTTCCTGTTCGTAGGTCCACACCTTGAACAGGCTGAGCCGGTGGGGGCCGAAACTGTGCAGCAGCGGCACGTCGGTGGCGTCGCGGCCGCGGGCGATGACGATACGGCCGATTCTTGGCGTGTTGTGGCGAGGATCGAACGTGTACCATTTGCCGTCGAGGAACACTTCCAGCCACGCCGAGAAGTCCATCGGCGCCGGATCGGCTGGCACGCCGATATCGCCGAGATAGCCGTTCACGTAGCGTGCCGGAATATTCATGCAGCGGCAAAGCGTGATCGCCAGATGAGCGAAGTCGCGGCAAACCCCGACGCGCTCCTCATGCGCCTGCGCCGCGGTGCGGGTCGAGCGCGCATAGCCATAGCCGAACGACAACCGATTGTGGACATAGTCGACGATCGCCTGCACGCGCGCCCAGCCGGACGGGATGTCACCGAAGAGCTGCCAGGCCAGGCTGCTCAGATGATCCGTCTCGCAATACCGACTGCCCAGGAGATAACCGAGAACCTCGTCCGGCAGGGCCGCCACCGGCACTTCCCTGGCCAGCGTGTTTACCTCGTCGGTCTCGCCGCTGTCCTCGACGACCGCGTCATACAGGATGCGAAAACCACCGGCGGGCGCTGTGAAGCGTCGGCAGGCATTGCCATGCAGATCGTGGTACAGTCTTGTCGGCACCGCGGGAGAGGTCAGCACCCGCGTCTGCCGCTTGATGTCGGCCTGCCTGTCCCGATGGATCTCGAGCACTGAAATCACCGGCGTGGCGGCTACGCATTCGATGGCGATTTCGTAGCCGAGCCGGATCAGCATCGTTGGTCCCCCCTTCGATCGTTGTTGTGAGAAGCAGTCCTTCCCAAACGCCCGGAGGATACCGTGGTTCCCTGGGCCGATCGAAAAGCCCACCCCGTGTCTTCCCCTGCCGCGGTCGAGACGTTAGGTTCGGCAACCCCACCAGCGCTCCCCGAACTCAGGAAAATCATGTATTCAGGCAGAAAATTCGCGGCCTTCCTCTTCGACATGGACGGCACGCTCATCAATTCCATCGCCTCGGCGGAACGGGTGTGGAGCGATTGGGCACGCCGCCAGGGCCTCGACGTCGCCGCCTTCCTGCCGACGATCCATGGCGTGCGCGCGATCGAGACCATCACCGGCCTGGCACTGCCGGGCGTCGACCCGGCATACGAGGCTGATCTGCTGCTGAAGGCCGAGGCGGCCGATCTCGATGGCATTCTCCAGATCGCAGGCGCCGTGGCATTTCTCGATTCGCTGCCGCCCGAACGCTGGGCAATCGTAACCTCCGCCCCGCGCGAGCTGGCGCTGTTGCGCATGAAGGCCGCCGGCATCCCTGTCCCGGCCGTCATCGTCGCGGCGGAAGATGTCTCCCGCGGCAAGCCGGCGCCCGATTGCTTCCGGCTTGGCGCGGAACGGCTCGGCGTCGACGCGCGCGATTGCCTCGTCTTCGAGGATGCTCCAGCTGGCATCGCGGCAGCCGAAGCGGCGGGCGCGGCGGTCATGGTCATCAGCGCCACGCACAAGCATCCCCTGCCAACGCAACATGCCGCGATCGCAGGCTACGACATGGTCGGCATCACGGTCGACGAGCGTGGCTGGATCGCGCTCGAGCCGCAGCGCAACGCTGCGTAGGGACGCATCTAGAAGTCGCTGGTCAGGCCCTTTACTTCCCAGTCGCCGTAGCGCCCTGGCTCCTTGCCGCCGCGGCCGCCGATCTCCTTCGGCAGCGCGGCCTCCTTTTCGCGGTATTCTTCCCGCCGCGCTGCGGCCTCGGCCAACGCACGGCGTGCGGCCGGCGCTAGCTCTCTTTGCGATGCCGCTTCGGCAGGAGCGGCGCCTGTTTTACTGATTTCGTCGGTCATGCGATAATCTCGGCAGATTCAGTCCAGTCAGCAGATTGAGTCCAGTCAATTGAAACAGGAACTGGCGTTTCCCATCATATAGCCATGAACCCACGACGATCGACCCCTTTTCGCTATCCCCCGGACAGGAGCAGACGATGAACACCATCCGCACCGCCATGCTTCTTGCCGCGATGACCGCGCTGTTCATGGGCGTCGGCTTTTTGATCGGCGGAACCGGCGGCATGATGATCGCGCTGCTGATCGCCGCCGGCACCAACCTGTTCAGCTACTGGAATGCCGACAAGATGGTGCTGTCGATGAACCGTGCCGTCGAGGTCGACGAAAGGAACGCGCCCGAATATTACGCCATCGTCCAGGCAATGGCCAAACAGGCCGGCCTGCCGATGCCGAAGACCTATCTGATCGACAACCCGCAGCCGAACGCCTTTGCCACCGGCCGCAATCCGCAGAATGCGGCGGTGGCTGCCTCCACCGGCCTGTTGCAGGCGCTGACGCCTGAAGAGGTCGCAGCGGTCATGGCGCACGAACTCGCCCATGTGCAGCATCGCGACACGCTCACCATGACGATCGTCGCCACCTTTGCCGGCGCCATTTCGATGCTCGGCAATTTTGCGTTCTTTTTCAGCGGCAACCGCGACAACAACCCGTTCGGCTTTGTCGGCGTGCTGGTTGCGATGATCGTGGCTCCGTTTGCAGCGATGGTCGTGCAGATGGCGGTCAGCCGGACCCGCGAATACGAGGCCGACCGGCGTGGCGCCGAAATCTGTGGACACCCGCTTTGGCTTGCATCGGCGCTTGACAAGATCGCCCGCGGCGCCGAACGCATCCGCAACCCCGATGCCGAGCGAAATCCCGCGACCGCGCATCTCTTCATCATCAATCCTCTTCACGGCGAGCGCATGGACAGCCTGTTCTCCACCCACCCCGCCACTGAGAACCGCATCGCAGCCTTGCAGGCGATGGCGCGCGACATGGCCGGCAGCGAAACCCGGGCTGCACCGCGCCAGGCCCCAACGCCACGCCAGGCGGACGAACTACGGCCATCCGGCCCATGGGATCAGGCAGCGCGGCCCGAGCAGCCGGCGGAGGCCGCCAAGCCCAAATCCAACCCGTGGGGTCGCAATCCGACCGGGCCCAAGGGCCGGTGGTCGTGAGCGTGGCGGACAGAGGACCACGACGCACAGTTTCAGGCGATCAGGAACACAGGGACGGCGGCGACTTCGTTGCCGGCCTCGCCGCCCGCAAGGCGGCGGCGCGCCTGCTTGCCGCCGTCATCGACGCCAGGACCCCGCTTGACGGGCTGACCGATCACGAAAACGGCCACCCGCAATACAAGGCGCTCGATTTGCGCGATCGCGGCCTTGTCCGCGCCATCCTGGTCACCGCGCTGCGCTACCGCATGACCATATCAGGGCTGCTGGCGCGGCGCCTGGAAAAACCGCTGCCGCCCAATGCCACCGCTTTGTCGCACATATTGCATGTGTCAGCGGCACAGATCCTGTTCCTCGATATTCCCGACAGCGCCGCCGTCGACATTGCGGTGACCCATGCCAAGTCCGATCCGCGCACGGTGCGTTTCTCCGGCCTCGTCAATGGCGTGCTGCGCACACTGGCACGGGCCAAGGAAACGGAACTGCCTGCCGCCCTTGCCGCCACCGACGAAGCGCCCAAATGGTTTTCCGACCGGCTGAAGACCACCTACGGCAACGAGAAGGCCAGACAGATCCTCGAAGCGCATCGCGTTGAGGCGCCGGTCGACTTCTCGGTCAAGGCCGATCCCGGACTCTGGGCCGAAAAACTCGGCGGCATCGTCCTGCAGACAGGCACGGTGCGAGTCGAGAATCTTGTCGGTCCTGTCACTGAATTGCCTGGCTTTGCCGAGGGCGCCTGGTGGGTCCAGGACGCCGCGGCCAGCCTGCCCGCCCGGCTGTTCGGCGATGTCACGGGATTGCGGGTTGCCGATCTCTGCGCCGCGCCCGGCGGCAAGACCGCGCAGCTGATCGTTGCCGGCGCGAAGGTCACCGCCGTCGACACGTCAAAAAACCGGCTCGTGCGGCTGACGCAGAATCTCGACCGTCTCGGCCTGTCGGCCGAAATCGTCCAGGCCGACCTGCTCAAATATGAGCCGGAAGAACTCTTCGACGCGATCCTCCTCGACGCGCCCTGCTCGTCGACCGGCACGGTGCGGCGGCATCCCGACGTGCCATGGACCAAGACTTCGGCCGATGTCGAAAAACTGGCCGACCTGCAACGCAGGTTGCTCGCCCGCGCCGTCACGCTGGTGAAGCCCGGCGGCAGGATCGTCTTTTCCAACTGTTCGCTCGATCCGCTCGAAGGCGAGGATCTCTATCGCGCCTTTCTGGCCGGCACGCCTGAAATCACCAACGATCCGTTGCGGCAAGGCGAGATCGCCGGCATCGATCCGTTCCTGACGCAGCAAGGCACGCTGCGCACCACGCCCGCCGACCTGGACCTCGGCGTGCCGGAGCGCTCGGGCCTCGACGGCTTCTTCGCCGCTCGCATGCGGCGAGCCGGCTAGGGATTGAACTGCCCGGATTTACTGACTTTTTTGGGTAGGATCGGGGGCAAAACCAGGTGAACCGGCGTGGGCTCGTGGAATTCGCCTTCGCACGAATCGTGCAATCATGTAGACTCGGCGCCGGGGTAGAGGACGATCAGGAGGAGTTTTGGCACTTGCTGCCAGCAGCACGACGCGTCTGTGGACGCTTGTCGCGAAGGAGTTCTGGCGCAAAACGCGCCGGCGCCTGCGCGCCGGGCCTGTCTATCGCTGGCGATATTCCGGCCGCACGCCGGAACGTGTGCTGATCGCACCGCCGGACCTGCGCCTCGCCGACCCGCAGATCGCACTCGAGATCTATTACGGCCGCTATCCCCTGTCGGGGCACGTGGTCGAGACCGGCGGCAAGTCGCCTTTCCAGATCCACGTGCCCAATCACGGCTGGCAGAAGACGCTGCACGGCTTTCGCTGGCTGCGCCATATGCGCGCCGCCGGCACCGAGCTTGCCGCCGCCAATGCCCGCGCCCTGGTCTCCGACTGGATCACCATGCATGGCAGCCATATCTCCGGCATCGCCTGGGAGCCGGGCACGACGGCCAAGCGCATCATCGCCTGGTTGCAGCACTCCTCGGTCGTATTGCAGGGCGCCGAGTTCCCTTTCTACCGCGCCTTCCTGAAATCGGTTGCCATCCAGATCCGCTACCTCAGGTCGATGGCGCGCGAAATGCCCGACGGCAAGGACAGGCTGCGGGCCCGCATCGCGCTCGCCTTCGCTGCCTTGTCCCTGCCGGCGCCGGCATCGGCCCTGCGGGGCGCGACCCGCAATCTTGCCGAGGAACTCGACCGCCAGATCCTCGCCGATGGCGGGCACATTTCGCGCAACCCGATGGTCGTCCTGGAAATCCTCGCCGACCTTCTGCCGCTGCGCCAGACTTATGCCAACCAGGCGGAAACGCCGCCGCAGGCGCTGATCGGCGCCATCGACCGCATGCTGCCGGCGCTGCGCTTCTTCCGCCATCAGGATGGCAGCCTCGCCCGCTTCAACGGCATGGGCGCCACCATCCACGACCGCATCGCCACCATTCTGCGCCACGACGACACCGCTGGCGCGCCGCTGCTGCATGCGCCGCATTCCGGCTATGAGCGCCTGTCGATGGGCGGCACCACGGTCATCGCCGACACCGGCCCGCCGCCGCCGATCGATGTGTCCAACGCCGCACACGCCAGCTGCCTCGCCTTCGAACTGTCGTCCGGCCGCCAGCACTACATCGTCAATGCCGGCATTGACACCTATGGCGCGGCTGAATTCCGGCCGCTGGCGCGCGCTACCGCCGCGCACTCGACCGCCACCATCAACGACACCTCGTCGGCGCGCTTCAGCCATTCGTTGCGCGTCAACGACCTGCTCGGTTCGCCGCTGATCGGCGGCCCGCAGCATGTGCAGTGCAAGCGCACCGACCAGAAGGGCGTTCAGGGCTTCATCGCCCGCCATGACGGCTATGTCCCGCGCTTCGGCTTCCTGCATGAGCGCGAGCTGAAACTGTCGTCGAACGGCAATGTGCTGGCTGGCCGCGACCGCTTCCAGCGCCCCGGCAATACGGCGATCCGCAACAATGGGCGCGACTTCGTCACCGTCCGCTTCCACGTTCATCCCGACGTCAACCTTTTGCAGGACGAGCATGACCGCCTGGTGCTGGCCGCCGATCAGGCCGACACCTGGGTGTTCACAGCAGCCGAAGTGGTGCCGGAGGTCGAGGAATCGATCTATTTCGCCGGCCTTGGCGGCCCGCGCCGCAGCCGCCAGATCGTGCTTGCCTTCAAGGCTTCGGAAATCGCCGAAATCCACTGGCAGCTGACCCGCACCAGCATCGCCGGCTACCCGGAAAACAACTGACCCTCCTGACAGGACTTCGAACTCAGGTTAACAAAAGGCCTGACGACAACCAGTTCGGGGGCATCGGCAGCTTTTGTGCCGGCAGCTTTCCCACGATAGGAATTTTTTCTTGACTCCGTGCCCTCAGCTATGGTACATTTTTGCCTATGGTGCTGATTTGTGCCAGTGGCCCGCCGCATAGGCGGGTTTTTTCGTTGGTGCTCCGTCAGCCAACGCGCCTGCGAAGTCTCCGAAGAAACCCGTTAACACGGATTCGCCTTGCCCCCACCTGACCGCCGGTTTGATTTCCGGGCGGCATGTGCTACGGGCGCGGGCATCCACCACACCAGTCGTGAAAGGCCGCCAGCCCATGGCCGTCGCCGCCAAGAACATTCCCGCACCAGACCTTGTTCCCGTGCGTCGCGCCCTGCTCTCCGTTTTCGACAAGACGGGCCTTATCGATTTCGCCAAAGCGCTGGCAGCGGCCGGTGTCGAACTGGTCTCGACCGGCGGCACGGCAAAGGCGATCACCGAGGCGGGCCTGGCGGTGCGCGACGTCTCCGAGCTCACCGGTTTCCCCGAGATCATGGACGGCCGCGTCAAGACCTTGCATCCCGGCGTGCATGGCGCGCTGCTTGGCGTGCGCGACGATCCGGAGCATTCCGCGGCAATGCGCAAATACGGCATCGAGCCGATCGATCTCGTCGTCTCCAATCTCTATCCGTTCGAGGAGGTCCGCCGCTCCGGCGCTGATTACGCGTCGATCGTCGAAAACATCGACATTGGCGGCCCGGCGATGATCCGCGCCTCGGCCAAGAACCACGCCTATGTCGCCATCGTCACCGATCCCGGCGATTACGCTTCGGTGCTGAATGCGCTGGAGATGAACATCGGCTCGCTGTCGCTGGATTTCCGCAAGAAGCTGGCGGCCAAGGCCTTTGCCCGCACCGCCAGCTATGACGCGGCGATCTCCGGCTGGTTCGCCGAGGCGCTCGAGATCGAACATCCGACATGGCGCGCCTTTGGCGGCAGGCTGGTCGAGGTGATGCGCTATGGCGAGAATCCGCATCAGAGCGCCGGCTTCTACGTCAACGGCGACAAGCGCCCAGGCGTCGCCACGGCGCGCCAGCTGCAGGGCAAGCAGCTATCCTACAACAACATCAACGACACCGACGCCGCCTTCGAATTGGTCGGCGAGTTCGACCCCGACCTTTCCGCTGCCGTCGCCATCATCAAGCACGCCAATCCGTGCGGCGTTGCCGAAGGCGCCTCGCTGAAAGCCGCCTACGCCAAGGCGCTGGCCTGCGACCCGGTCTCGGCCTTCGGCGGCATCATCGCCGTCAACCGCACCCTCGACGCCGAGGCGGCGGAAGAGATCGTAAAAACCTTCACCGAGGTGATTATCGCGCCCGACGCCACCGATGAGGCAGCGGCCATCGTGGCGGGGAAGAAGAATTTGCGCCTGCTGGTCACCGGTGGGATGCCGGACCCGCGCACGCCGGGGACGACGGTCAAATCCGTCGCCGGCGGCCTGCTCATCCAGGGCCGGGACAACGCCGTCGTCGACGACCTCGAGCTGAAGGTGGTGACGAAGCGCGCGCCGACAGCGGCCGAAATGGCCGACCTCAAATTCGCTTTCCGCATTGCCAAGCATGTCAAGTCGAACGCCATCGTCTACGTCAAGGACGGCGCTACCGCCGGCATCGGCGCCGGCCAGATGAGCCGGGTCGATTCCTCACGCATCGCCGCCCGCAAGGCGCTCGACGCGGCCGAGGCCGCCGGCCTTGCCGAACCGCTGACCAAGGGCTCGGTCGTCGCCTCCGACGCCTTTTTCCCCTTCGCCGATGGGTTGCTGTCGGCGATTGCCGCCGGCGCCACCGCCGTCATCCAGCCGGGCGGCTCGATGAACGACAAGGACGTCATCGCCGCCGCCGACGAGCACGGCATCGCCATGGTGTTTACGGGGATCAGGCATTTCCGCCATTAGCTGCTTTTACCCTCCCCCTTTGTGGGGGTGAGAAGCGGTTCGCGCAGCGAACGAAAAGCCAATTGCTTGGCTTTTCGAGCTTCGAACGCCCTAAGCCTGCGAAGGGCTCGGGGCTGAATTCTGAATGACCAGTCGCCGGGCCGGGTCCCCACTGCTTCGCAGCGTCCCGGCGTTCACCGGCCTTTCATCGTGCCACTGGCACGATGAATTCGCTTCGCGAACCGGCTGCTCACCCCCACAAGGGGGAGGGCAAAGTCAATCCACCGGCCGGTCCGCCGGATAGGGCGTCTTGACCAGGATCGCCATGCCGATGCCCAGGAACAGCACGATCACCGCCATGCCGAGCCGCGCCGAGCCGCTGGCCAGGGTGACCGACGCGACCATGAACGGCGCCAGGAAACTGGTCGCCCGCCCGGCCAGCGCGTAAATGCCGAAATAGCGGCCGGATTCTGCCGCGGTGACGCTGCGCGCCATGTAGGACCGCGACGACGCCTGCACCGGCCCGAAAGCCACGCCGATCAACAGGCCGAAGAAGATGTAGGCTTTTTCCGCTGCCGTGCCGAAAAGGCCGCCGCTGTCCGGTCCAGGCATCATCCAGAGGCCGAACAAAGTATAGCCCGGCCCAGTCGAGACGATGCCGATCGTGGCGATGCTGAGCAGGACCAGCGAGATCATGACGATGGTTTTTGAGCCAAGCGCCGTGTCGAGACGGGCTGCGACCAGGCAGCCGAAGATGGCGATGACGTTGAGAATGATGCCGAAAATACCGATCTCGGTGATCGACCAGTGGAACATCGCAGCGGCGAAAGTGCCACCCAACGCCAGCAACGCGTTGACGCCGTCCTGATAGATCATGCGGGCGACCAGAAAGCGGAAGATACCGCTGCGCTTGCGCACCTCACCCAGTGTCACTTTCAGCTCCGCCAACCCCTCTCGGACAGCCGGACCGATCGGCAGGCCCTTGATGGCGTCGGGGGTGAAAAAGAACATCGGCAGGATGAACAGGAAGTACCAGCCGGCTGACAAAGGCCCGGTTGCGCGCGCGTCCTCGCCGAGCTTCGGGTCGAGCCCGAACAGCGGGTCGATGCCGATGATCGTCTTGCCGGTCTCCGGCGAACCGGCCAGGCAGGCGACGACGAAGATCAGCGCGATCATGCCGCCGAGATAGCCAAGGCCCCAGGCCATGTTGGAGATCCTGCCGATCTCGCTCTTCGGCACCAGGCGCGGCATCATCGAATCGTTGAACACAGTCGAAAACTCCGCCGCCACCGACGCCAGCGAAAAGAACAGCACGACCAGGAAAAGGTTCGAACCGGGGGCCGCGAACCAAAGCATGCAAAGGCAGGTGATCTTGACCGCGGCAAAGAATGCGATCCAAGGCTTGCGCGGTCCGGTCTGGTCGGCGATCGAGCCGAGGATGGGTGACAGCACTGCAATGACAAGGCCGGCCGCGGCAATACCGTAGCCCCAGGCCGCCTGGCCGGTCTCCGGATCGCTCGCCATCCGCGACACGAAGTAAGGTCCGAAAATGAAGGTGGTGACGACGGTAAAGAACGGCTGCGCCGCCCAGTCGAACAGCATCCATCCCCAGATGCCGCGCCCGGACGCATGCTGCACTGTCTCTACCGTCATCATGATCCCCCGGGCACCGGTTCCGTCTCGGGCGCCATGTCTGCATGTTTTATGCGCTCATGCAATGAACGAAGCTTGGCGCCGTCCCGCCGTCCTCCCCCCTGCTTCGCAGCGATTGCCGTGGGTGCGAATTTCTCGATTATTAAGTTGACTCCTTTTGTCCGCTTTGACTAATTGCGCTCGCGTAGGGCCGGAAAGTCACCGGTCGAACGGCTCGATATTGGTCTGACAGGGAATAAGAGATGACGATTGGTCGACAGGCATTGTTGCGCACTCAGGCAAGGCGATTGATTGCGAGCAGTGCCTTGATAGCGGCATCTTTTGGAGCGATGGGGGCCGGCCGGGCCCAGGAGGTTTTGCCGGACGATGCAACCCAACTGGAAACGATCGTCGTCACCGGCAAGTCGGACCGCGTTGTCGGGCCCGATCAAACGATCGTCGCCGAGGATACGGCGACCGGCACCAAGACCGATACGCCCATCGTCGACGTTCCCGCCTCGGTTTCAGTTGTAACCCAGAAGGAACTGGAGGCACGCCATGTCGAAAGCCTCCAGCAGGCCGTGGCCTACACATCCAGCGTCCTCACCGACGAGTTCGGCAACGATGACCGATCCGACTATATTCGTATCCGCGGTTTCGACCAGACATCGCTCGGTACTTATCGCGATGGCCTCACGGCGCGCATCCCCGCTTGGTTCACGGCCAGCCGTCTCGAGCCTTACGGACTTCAGCGCGTGGAGGTCCTGAAGGGATCGACATCGACGCTTTTTGGTCTCAACGGCCCTGGCGGACTGGTCAATGCCATCACCAAGCGGCCGCTGGACCAGAAGCAGGGGGAGATTTACACGTCCTATGGCGACGGTACCAAGGAGGTTGGCGTTGATTTTGGCGGACCGATCGACCCCGATGGCGTGTGGACCTATCGGCTCACCGGGCTGGCCAAGGATGGCGATCAAGGATGGGATTATTCCAACGACGATCGGCTTTACATCGCGCCCGCGTTGACCATCAAGCCCGAGGAAGGAACGTCGCTCACCATCCTGACTGACTATTACAAGCGAGATGGGACAGGCGCACGCGGCACCCCGGCTGGCGGCAATATCGACGTCGGCACATTCCTGGGCGAGCCGGATTTCAACCGCTTCAACACGGAGCAGGTCGATATCGGCTACCAGTTCGAGCACGAGTTCAACGAGAACCTCACCTTCCGCTCCAATGCCCGCTACACGCATTTGAGCCTCGACTACGCCGAGGTCTACGGCGCGTCGCTTGACCCCACGGCCGACCGCACGGCATTTTCCGTCGATGGCGTGTCCAACCGCTATGCCTTCGACAATCAGTTGCAATACGATACGGGCTGGGACGGGATCGACAGCAAGACGCTTGTCGGCGTCGACTACGCCAATGACAACACCCGCGAAAACATCCTCTTCGGCACCGCCGGTCCCATCGACATCAACAATCCGACCTATTGCGGTCTGTCCTGCATCAATCTCGGCCCCTACGTGAACTGGCGGGTCAAGCAACAGGCGGTCGGTGTCTATGCCCAGGAGCAATTGACGTTTGACGACCGCTGGATCGTCACCCTGGGCGGGCGCTGGGACCGCGTGGATACGACGGCGGACTATCTCGACTCGGGAACGCAGGACGACGACACGGCATCCGCCTTCACCAAGCGCGCCGGCCTGACCTACAAATTCACCCCGAACCTCGCGGTCTACGCCAACTATTCGGAAAGCTTCCAGCCGCTCGTGGCGCCAAGCGCCAACGGATATGCGGTCTCGGGTTCGCTGAAGCCTCAAGAGGGCAAGCAGTATGAGGCAGGCATCAAGTACAAGCCCGACGGCTTCGAGGGCCTGTTCACGGCCGCGGTCTTCGACCTTACCCAAACCAATGTTCCGACCTATGTCACGCCTGTTGTCCAGCAGCAGATCGGCAAGGTCGGCGTCCGCGGCATCGAACTCGAGGGCAAGGCCGCCATTGCGGAAAACCTGAACCTGACACTTGCCTATTCCTACTGGGATGCCGAGATCCTGGAAGACGGTATTGGCGGAAATGCCGGCAATCGGCCGCAACGTGTCCCTCGCCACCTGGCTTCGGCCTGGGTTGATTATACGCTTCCCGAGGAAGGACGGCGTGGCGACCTGACCATCGGCGGAGGCGTGCGCTATATCGGGCAAACCTACGGGGATGACGCGAACACGGTTTCGATTGGCGGCTACGCACTGGTGGATGCGGCGATCAGCTACAAGATGACCAAGGACGTGACGTTGGCCCTGAACGCAACGAACCTGTTCGACCGGAAGTATTTGACAACCAGCTATTACGGAACCGAATTTTACGGCGACCGGCTGAAAATCGTCGGCACGCTCAAACATTCCTGGTGAGCTTTTTGAACGCTAGTTTCGAAGCGGATGGCATTCGAAAGGAGCCACACGCATCCGGTGATGCGTGTGGTGATGGTCGGCGGTTCACATCCCCGTCAGATCTGTCATCAGCCCCGACGCCACCGACAGCCGCGACACGGTGATGTCGCCGCCCTCGGTCAGTGCCTGCAGCCGCTCGCGGATGCGCGCCACCCGCTCGCCGCCGGCGTCCAGCCAGGCAACCACCGGATCGGCCGTCCCGGCGTGGCCGGTGAGTGCCGCCACCGCGATGCCGCGCCGTGCCGCGCCGATCGTGTCGGTGGCGCGCGACAGCGCCAGTTGATCATAGTAGTCCGAAGGCGTGATCGAGCGTGCGGCGTCCTCGACACGCGGGATGCGGAAGGCATCGCTGACGGCGAAGAACGCCTTGGCCGCAGCGACGATATCGGCGCCGGCGGTGCGCGCCGTCAGCGCGATGTCGGGGATAAGTTCCGCCACCTCGCTGAGCGCCAGTTGCCCGGCCAGCCCTTCCGGCGCGCCGCTCTTGAACAGCCCGTGCCGCTTCTCCTCGATGCGCTCGCGCGAGAAAGCCGGCAGCAGCGAAACGAGCTTGGGTTCCAGCGCCTTGCGTGCTTCCTGCAGCTCGGCGATGCGCTGGCCGAGCGGTGCCGTGCCGGCATCGTTCTTCAGATACCAGCCGCTGGTCACATAGATCAGCCGGCTGACCATCTGATAGAGATCGAGCTGCACCTGGCCGTCGATCTGGTTGTCGAGCGCATCGATCTCGCGATAGAGCGCCGGCAGCGCAAAACCGTCGCGCACCAAGGCAAAGGTCCGCACCACGTCGGCGGCGGTGCGCCCCGTGGCTTCCTGCAGCCGGTTGACGAAGGATGGGCCGCCGCGATTGACCAGATCGTTGGCGACGACGCGCGTGATGATCTCGCGGCGCAGCCGGTGGCCATGGATCTCAGTGGCGTATTTCTTCGCCATCCGGTCCGGGAAGTAGCCCATCAGGTCGCGATCGAAATGCGCGTCATCAGGCACGTCGCTGGCGACGATGTCGGAAAACAGCACGATCTTGGCATAGGCGAGCAGCACGCCAAGTTCGGCCCTGGTCAGCGGTTCGCCACGCGCCTCGCGCTCGGCAAGCGATGCCGGCGACGGCAGCGTCTCCACAGTGCGGTCAAGCAGGCCGCGCGCCTCCAGCGCCGTCATGAAACGGCTCTGATGCGCGATATCGGCGAGGCCGCGCTTGCGGGCGATCGAAAGCGCCAGCGTCTGCTGGTAGTTGTTGGACAGCACCAGCGAACCGACCTCGTCGGTCATCTCGGCCAGCAGCTTGTTGCGGGCCGGACGCGTCAACGATCCCTTGCGCATGGCGGATGCCAGCGCGATCTTGATGTTGACCTCGACGTCGGAACAGTTGACGCCGCCCGAATTGTCGATGGCGTCGGAATTGCAGCGGCCGCCATTCAGGCCGAACTCGATGCGCGCCCGCTGCGTGACGCCGAGATTGGCGCCCTCGCCGATCACCTTGGCGCGCACGTCGAGCGCGGTGATGCGAATGGCATCGTTGGCGCGGTCGCCGACCTCGGCATTGGTCTCGGTCGATGCCCGCAAATAGGTGCCGATGCCGCCGAACCACAGAAGATCGACCGGCGCCTTGAGGATGGCGGTCATGATCTCGACCGGCGTGGCGGTGGTCTTGGCCAGGCCGATCGCCGCCGCCGCCGCCGCCGGCAAGGTGATCGATTTCTGGTTGCGCGAGACGATGATGCCGCCTTCCGACAGTTTCGCCTTGTCATAGTCCTGCCAGCTCGAACGCGGCAGCGCGAACATGCGCTCGCGCTCGGCCATCGAGGCTGCCATATCGGGATCGGGGTCGATGAAGATGTCGCGATGGTCGAAGGCGGCGATCAGCCGGGTTTTCGGCGACAAAAGCATGCCGTTGCCGAACACGTCGCCCGACATGTCGCCGACCCCGACGACGGTGAAGGACGAGGTCTGGATATCGCGGTTGATCTCGCGGAAATGCCGCTTGACCGCTTCCCAAGCGCCCTTGGCGGTGATGCCCATCTTCTTGTGGTCGTAGCCGGCCGAGCCGCCGCTGGCGAAGGCGTCGTCGAGCCAGAAGCCGTGCTTCTCCGAGATCGCGTTGGCGGTGTCGGAGAAAGTCGCCGTGCCCTTGTCGGCGGCAACGACGAAATACGGATCGTCCGGGTCGCGTCTGATGACGCCGGCCGGCGGGATGACACCGTCGAGACCGATATTGTCGGTAATCGACAGCAGACTGGAGACGAAATTCTTGTAGGCCGAGGTGCCGGCCGCGAAGATCGCGTCGCGACCGGCGCTCATCGGCAGCTTCTTCGGATAAAAGCCGCCCTTGGCCCCCACCGGCACGATGACGGCATTCTTGACCTGCTGTGCCTTGACCAGGCCAAGCACCTCGGTGCGGTAGTCCTGGGCGCGATCCGACCAGCGCAGGCCGCCACGCGCCACCGGGCCGAAGCGCAGATGCAGGCCTTCGACCTCGGAACCGTAGACGAAGATCTCCCGCCACGGCCGCGGTGCCGGCAATCCCTCGACCGCGTGCGAATCGAGCTTGATCGCCAGCGACTGGCCTTTCTCTTTCGTATCGGCAACGAAATGATTGGTGCGCAGCGAGGCTTCGATCAGATTGAGGTAGCGCCGGATGATGGTATCGTCGTCGATGTTCGGCACATCTTCCAGCGCGTCCTTGATCTTGGCCTTGAGGTGCTTTGCCGCCACCATGCCTTCGACCTCGGCTGTCGGGCCAAGCCGGGCGATGAACAGCGCATGCAGGCCACGCGCGATGTCGGGATAGCGGTTGAGCGCGGCGGCGATAAAATCCTGGCTTTGCGGAATGCCCACCTGCTGCAGATAGCGGCCATAGGCGCGCAGGATGGTGATCTCGCCCGACCACAGGCCGGCGGTCTGGGCGAGGCCGTTATAGCCGTCATTGTCGACGTCGCCGCGCCAGACGGAGAGGAACGCGTCCTCGAACAGCGCGCCGCCATCGGTCAGGTCGATCGGCTTGCCGTAGCTGTTCTCCAGTTCCATGTCATGAATGAAGACTAAGCCGGACTGGTCATCGCCAACCTCGAAAGTGCGCTCGCTGATGACGCGGAAGCCGATGTTTTCCAGCACCGGCACCCGGCGCGACAGCGCCACGGGACTGCCGTGGTGATAGATCTTCAGCGCCGCCTGGTGCGGCTTCTGCTCGGCGTGGCGATAATAGTCGATGGCAATCGGATTGCCGGCGCTGATCCTGGCGATACGCCCGGCGTCGGCCAGCGCCACCCCCGCGCTGAACGAATCGCGATAGCTTTCAGGCAGCCGCGCGGCGATCGCCTTCAAAGCCTGGTCGCCGCCACTGGCCTCGGCCGCATCGGAAAGGGCGTCCTCCCAGGTACGCACGATGTCGCGGATCGCCGCCTCAATCGTCGCTTGCTCGACCTTCGGCGTCTTGCCGCCGGAGCGGCCGATGATGAAGTGCACGCGCGCCAGCCCGCCCTCGGGGAAGGCCGGGTAATAGGCCGACAGCCGGCCTTCGAATACGGTCTTCAGATAGGAGCCGATCTTCTCGCGCACGACGCTGTCGTAACGGTCGCGCGGCACGAAGACGAGGATCGAGACGAAACGGTCGAACTGGTCGGCGCGTACCAGCGCCCGCACCCGCGGCCGCTCGACCAGGCCGAGAATGGCCGCTGCATGCTTCCTCAGCACCGGCACCGGCACCTGGAACAATTCGTCGCGCGGATAGCTTTCCAGAACATTGATCAGCGCCTTGCCGGAATGATCGTGCCGGTCGAAGCCGGACTTGGCGATGATGGTTTCGGCCTTGGACCTGAGATACGGGATCTTCATCACCGAGCGCGTGTAGGCGGTCGAGGTGAACAGGCCGACGATGCGCAATTCGCCCGCGAGCGTGCCCTTGGCGGTGTAGGTCTTGACGCCGATATAGTCGAGATAGATGCGGCGGTGCACGGAAGACTTGGCATTGGCCTTGGTGACGATCAAGGGCTCCGGCCCATGCAGAAAGGCGCGGATCTCCGGCGTCGTCGTCACCGCTTCGGTGCCGCGCCTGAGCACCAGCACGTCGGGGTCGGACAGGATGCCGAGGCCAGGCTTTTCAGCGCGCTCCAGCGTGCCGCTTTCCTCGCCGCCGGTGTATTTGAACTCGCGCATGCCAAGGAAGGTGAAATTGTCGTCGCGCAGCCACTCCAGGAAGGCGAGGGCCTCGGCAACGCTCTTCTTGTCGAGCGGCACGGCCGTATAGCGGAATTCCGAGATCGCCTGATCGAGGCGGGCCAGCATTGGCCTCCAGTCGTGAACGGCGGCATGAACCTGGCCAAGGATCTTGCGCAGCCGCTCGCTCAATCCGCTCGCCTGCTCGGATGTCAGCCGTGGGATGTGGACATGGATGACGCTCAGCCGGTCGTGGCTGCCATCGTCCTTGGCGAAATTGCCGTCGCCGAGGATTTCTTCCACGCCGCCCTTGCCGTGGCGCACGACGATAACCGGATGAGTGACCAGGGTCGGTTCGCCCGATGTCTCGGTGATCTCGCCGAGGATGGAATCGAACAGGAACGGCATGTTGTCGTTGACGACTGTGACAACCGTCATTGGGCGGCCGTCTCGCACAACACCCGAATCGGCATCGACGGCGACGACGCACTCGCCTTTCCTGTGAGTGGCGACTGCCTGTCCGGCGAGATCGGCAGCCCGCTCCAGGTCGGCCACATCGTAGGGAGCAATGTCTTCAGCTGGCGCGCGGGCGAGCAGATAGTCCGCAAGCCTGGCTGGCCTTTCCTCCGCTTTAATCGCCGCCGTGGCTTTTTTCTTCGGCTTGCTCGCGGATTTCACGCTGGCCATGACGCACTTCCCTCCCGTCAATGCTTTTACGACTATGGTAGCAGATGACCGCTGTTTGGCGACAAAGGTTTGACGGCTTGCAAAGAAATATCGGAATTCGGCACCAAGAATCGCCCAACGAGGAGAAATGATCCATGACCGGCAAAATCAGCGCGCTTGATCTTGGCCAGGGAGAACTGAGCGAGGCGACGAAAACCTATTTCGCCAAATGCGAGGAGAAGCTCGGCCTCGTCCCCAACGTGCTCAAGGCCTATGCCTTCGATGATAGGAAGCTGCGCGCCTTCACCGACATGTACAACGATTTGATGCTGGGTGAGTCCGGGCTGACCAAGCTGGAGCGCGAGATGATCGCGGTCGTCGTCTCCTCCATTAACCATTGCTACTATTGCCTGACCGCGCATGGCGCGGCGGTGCGCCAGCTCTCAGGCGACCCGCAGCTCGGCGAAATGATGGTGATGAATTTCCGCGCCGCCGGTCTTTCGCCCAGGCAGGCGGCAATGCTCGAATTCGCCGTCAAGCTGACCGAACAACCGGCCAAGATTGTCGAGGCAGACCGCGCCGCGCTGCGTCAGGCCGGCTTCACCGACCGCGACATCTGGGACATCGCCTCGACCGCTGCCTTCTTCAACATGTCGAACCGGGTGGCTGCGGCAATCGACATGCGCCCGAACGACGAATACCACGCCATGGCACGGTGAGGCTCGGTGCCATTCGTATATTAGCAATTGCTTATTCTAATTGCCTGTTCCCCAATTTCGGCCGATGATCGGCTGCGGCGTGACCGGTTTGATGCCGCCAATCAAAGGAGGAGAACATGGCACAGTTTCTCTACGTTTATCACGGCTCGGGCAAAATGCCGACTACGGAGGCCGACCTCAAGGCGATGACGGATGCCTGGACAGGCTGGTTCGGAAAGCTTGGTTCGGCTGTGGTCGACCGCGGCAATCCGGTTGGCATGTCGAAGACTGTGCTGCCCGGCGGCGTGATCGAGAACAATGGCGGCAGCAATCCGACCGGTGGCTACTCGATCATCGAGGCGAAGGACATCGATGACGCTGCCAGCAAGGCCAGGGACTGTCCGATCCTGATGGAGCCGAACTGCAACGTCGAGATCGCGCCGATCATCAATATGATGGGCTGACGCTTTCGGCTCAGGACCGTGCCGCGATGGCCGCCGCGGCGCCGGCCATCGTCGTGGCGCTGACGCGGTTGGCGATCTTCATGGCGCGCTTGCTCTTCAAAAGCTTGCGCGCCTGTGATGCGGCGAGCACCCAGGCGAGATCGATGGCGACCAGCACCACGGCCATGGTCGCCGTCAGCTCGACCCAGCCGACAATGCTGACCGAAGCGAGGTCGATGATGGTCGGCAGCAGCGCCAGGTAGAACATCATGATCTTGGGATTGCCGAGCGTCACCGCCATGCCGGCGAAGAACAGCTTTATCGCCGAATCCTCGCGCGGCATCTCGCCCTCTTTTGCATCGACAGGCGCGGTCCACATCTTCCAGGCGAGGTAAGCGAGATAGGCGACGCCGACCCATTTCACCACGACGAAGGCGAAATGGAAGGTCTGCGCCACGACAGCCAGGCCGAACACCGCCAGTGACAGCCAGATGCCCTCGCCGATCCACATGGCGAGCAGGAACGGGAACACGTCGCGAAATCCTTTCGAGATGACGCGGGCGACAAGCGCCGCGATCGATGGCCCGGGCGAGCCGGCGGCAACGAACAGAGCGGCGGCGAAAATCAGGAGCGAGGTGGGGTGCATGGCCAGGGTCTCGGTGTCAGGGCTCAATCAACCACAAATACTCGACAGCTGCGGCTCTGGCAAAGGCAACCCGATACGGACCATTGGCGCTGACGTACCAAGGCTTGGGTTCCTCGCCCCCGCAAAGCGGGGGAGAGGTGGCCGCGAAGCGGTCGGAGAGGGGGGCCCGCGGCGCTGGTGAGTTTGCTCCGAATGCTTGGAACGCCGAGCCTGCCCCCTCTCCGTCTCGGCTTCGCCGAGCCACCTCTCCCCACTCCCGTGGGGGCGAGGAACCCAAGGCTTGCGAGGTCCCTTGCACCTCCAGCATCTCGCGGTTAGAAAGGCCGCCGCGAAACAATTTCGAGCTTCACTTTGCCTACGTAACCGCCGGTCTCGCCAACTCCCCCGACACAAGGCATGACACCGCGTTCGCGGTGTCTGTTTTCGTTTCCATGTGTTCTTCTGGGCGGCGGTTCGAGACCGGTTTGGCACTGCTGAACCGCGTCGCGCGGCTTTTGCCCGCGACACCCGATTTCCAGAAACCGCAGCCTCTCGCCACGCCGTGCCCGCATGGGCATCTCGACATCGCCGGCCTGATGAACTTCCCGACGGGAAGGGCTTATCGGCATGTCTGGACTTCAGCGTATCCACTGGGCAATCGCACCCAAAACCCCACCTCGGCCGCTCATCAGCTGCAATCGCTGCGGCACTGTGAAGGCCTATTGCAGCAGCGGGAAATTCCGCGTCAACGCTAACGGCAAACGCATCGACGTGTGGCTGATCTATCGCTGCATCGACTGCGACAACTCCTGGAATTTCGGCATTTTCGAGCGCTGCAACCGCCGCGACATCGACCCGGCGCTGCTGGCGGCACTCGAAAGCAACGATCCTGCACTCGCTCATCGTCATGCCTTCGATGTAATCGCGTTGCGCAACCGGATCAGACGCGTCGAGGAGTTCTCCGATGTCAGCGTTCACAAGCGCAGGCTCGTCGAGACAAGGGAAACCGCGACCGCTCTGGAACTCCAGCTTGGGCTCGAAATGCCGACATCGCTGCGACTCGACCGGCTGCTCGCCGGCGAACTCGGCATCTCGCGATCACGGCTTCAGGCGCTGGAGGAGAAGCGGCTGCTCATCGTTGACCCGGATGGAGCAAAGGCCCTGCGCAAGCCGGCCCGCGCGGGCATCACGATCCGCATCGATCTGGCCGGCGAGACCGATCGGCAGGCCATCATCGCGGCTGCCGGTGGATGAACGAAAAGGGGCGGAACACTGGTTGCTCCGCCCCTCTCGGTTGTTTGAAAATAGAGAGCTTACGCCGCGCCGACCACCTTGGACGACTTTTCGAACCGCTTGCGCTCGTTCGGATCGAGATAGAGCTTGCGCAGCCGAATGGTCTTCGGCGTCACTTCGACCAGTTCGTCGTCCTGAATCCAGGCCAGGGCGCGTTCCAGCGTCATGCGGATCGGCGGGGTCAGCTTGACCGCCTCGTCCTTGCCGGCGGCACGGATGTTGGTCAGCTTCTTGCCCTTGAGCACGTTCACTTCAAGATCATTGTCGCGGCTATGGATGCCGATGATCATGCCCTGATACACCTTGACGCCCGGATCGATGACCATCGGGCCGCGATCTTCCAGGTTCCACATGGCGTAGGCGACCGATTCGCCCTGTTCGTTGGAAATCAGCACGCCATTGGTGCGGCCCGGCAACTCGCCCTTGTAGGGCTCATAGGCATGGAAAAGCCGGTTCATCACGGCGGTGCCGCGCGTGTCGGTCAAAAGCTCCGACTGGTAGCCGATCAGGCCACGGGTCGGCGCGTGGAAGACGATGCGCTGACGGTTACCGCCGGATGGGCGCAGTTCGACCATCTCGGCCTTGCGCTCGGACATCTTCTGCACGACGACGCCGGCATGCTCCTCATCGACGTCGATGACGACTTCTTCGACCGGCTCCAGCAATTCGCCGTTCTCGCCCTTCTGCATGACGACGCGCGGACGCGACACGGCGATTTCAAAGCCTTCGCGGCGCATCGTCTCGATCAGCACAGCCAGCTGCAATTCGCCGCGGCCGGAGACGAAGAACGAATCCTTGTCGGGCGATTCCTCGATCTTCAGCGCGACATTGCCTTCGGCTTCGCGCAGCAGGCGGTCGCGGATGACGCGGCTGGTCACCTTGTCGCCTTCGGTGCCGGCCAGCGGACTGTCGTTGACCAGAAACGACATCGTCACGGTCGGCGGATCGATCGGCTGCGCATGCAGCGGTTCGCTCACGCTCGGGTCGCAGAACGTGTCGGCGACGGTGCCCTTCGACAGGCCGGCAATGGCGACGATGTCGCCCGCCTGCGCTTCTTCGATCGGCTGGCGCTCAAGGCCGCGGAAGGCCAGTATCTTCGAAATACGGCCGGTTTCGATCTGGATGCCGTCATGGTGCAGCACCTTGACCGGCTGGTTGGCCTTCAGCGTGCCGCTCTCGATGCGGCCGGTGATGATGCGGCCGAGGAACGGATTGGCTTCCAGGATGGTGCCGATCATGCGGAACGGGCCGGGATGAACGGTCGGCTCCGGCACATGCTTGATGACGAGGTCGAACAGCGGCCCCAGCTGCTGGTCCTTGGGTCCTTCCGGATTTTCTGAAACCCAGCCATCGCGGCCTGAACCGTACAGAATCGGGAAGTCGAGCTGCTCGTCGGTGGCGTCGAGCGCCGCGAAAAGGTCGAACACCTCGTTGACCACCTCGACATGACGGGCGTCCGGACGGTCGATCTTGTTGATGACGACGATCGGCTTCAGGCCGACCTTGAGCGCCTTGCCGACGACGAACTTGGTTTGCGGCATCGGCCCTTCGGCTGCGTCGACCAGCACGATGGCTGAGTCCACCATCGACAGGATGCGTTCGACCTCGCCGCCAAAATCGGCGTGGCCGGGGGTGTCGACGATGTTGATGCGGGTATCCTTCCAGTCGACCGAAGTCGCCTTGGCCAGGATGGTGATGCCGCGTTCCTTTTCGAGATCGTTGGAATCCATGGCGCGCTCGGCGACGCGCTGATTGTCTCGGAAGGAGCCGGACTGCTTCAAAAGCTGGTCGACCAGGGTGGTCTTTCCATGGTCGACGTGCGCGATGATCGCGATATTACGAATTTTCATGTTCTGGTCTCGGAAGCGTTGCAGGCAGCAGGCCAAAAGGCGCTGCCTCTTTCGGTTGCGCGGCTCATACAGGGTTTTTCGCAGTTGCGAAAGAGGAGGCGCGTCACCAAATACTCATCAAATCTTAAGCATCTGCGTGTGAGATGATTTTGTTAACCAAGGCGGGAACCCTTCGGGGCCCAGACAGTTCGAACGTCATGACCGATAAACTCAACCGATTTTGGCCGCTCATCGCCTCAGTTGCCTTCGCCGTCCTGCTGGCGGCCAACGCCGCGCAGTCGGCCGCGACGATGAAGGAATCACGGCCTGCCTTGCCATCAGAGGCACAGTCGGCCGAGCAGATTTTCGCCGACGCGCCCGACGGCGTCGACCCGATGGTGACCGGCCCGGTCAGCGCCGCCTTCAAGCAGCGGCAGGACACCGCCAACTGCGACAGCGCCGTCTGGCCGAATGTCCCCATGGTCTGCTACCCGGACTAGTCAGCGCTTCACCCCGCCCCGTCTCGCCAGCTTCGCTTTGCGAAGCCGCCGCGCCGACCCTCCCCACAAGGGGAGGGTGAGAAGTGCGCTTACGCCGACCGCACCGGGTCGAGCGTCACCTTGTAGAGCTCGTTGTCGTCGCGATCCATCAGCCGCACCGTCATCTGCTCGCTGGCGCCTGAAATATCGACCAGCCCGAAGAATTGCAGACCGGCCGAGGGCGGCAGGTTCTGTCCCTGTTCGGCGGTCGGCGCCTTGATGAACTTCAGCTCCGGACCGAACGTCATGTCGAAATCGTTCGGCCCGAACGTTCCGGCGTGGATCGGACCCGAGACGAATTCCCAGAACGGATTGAAATCCTGGAACTGCGCCTTGTCCGGGTTGTAATAATGCGCGGCCGTGTAATGCACGTCTGCGGTGAGCCAGACGGTGTTGCTGATGCCGGCATTCTTGATGAAGCGCAGCAGGTCGGCGATCTCGAGCTCGCGCCCTTTTGGCAAGCCATTGTCGCCATTGCTGACCGCTTCGGCGCCAACTTTCTTGGTGCCGTCGTCCCAGACGACGAGGCCGAGCGGCATGTCGGCGGCGATGATTTTCCAGGTCGCCTTCGAATTCGCCAGTTCGCGCTTCAGCCATTTCGTCTGCTGCTCGCCCAGCATGCGCGATTGCGGCGTCATCTCATCCTGCATGTCGGGACCATTGGGGCCGCGATAGGAGCGCATGTCGAGGAAGAACACGTCGAGCAGCGGCCCATAAGCGATCTTGCGATAGACGCGGCCGGGCTCGGACGGTTCGTAGCGGATCGTCGTCATCTCGTGGAAAGCCCGCGCCGCACGGGCCGCCAGCACGTGGATGGATTTTTCCGTATAGCGGCTGTCGGCGCTGAGATCCTTGGAATCCGACCAGTTGTTCAGGACTTCGTGGTCGTCCCACTGGTAGAAAGTCGGGCAGATGGCGCTGAGGCCGAGCACGTTCTTGTCCATCATGTTGTATTTCCACTGGTCCCGGTATTCGTCCAGGGTCTCGGCGACCTTGCGCTTGCCGTCGATCAGCACGACGTTCTTCCACTTGCCGCCGCCGGGCAGGTCGACCTCGTCCTTCATGGCGCCGTCGGCATAGATGGTGTCGCCCGAATGCAGGAAGAAGTCGGGCGTGTGCTTGCCGATCGTGGCGTAGGTCTTCATGCCGGTCTCATCGATGCCCCAGCCCTGGCCGGCGGTGTCGCCGGACCAGGCAAAGCGGATGTCGCGCTTCGAGGCCGGCGCCGTCCTGAAACGGCCGGTGATCGGCTCCGAAACGGCGTTGATGTCGGCGAGATCGGCCGATGTCATTCGATAGAAGATGTCCTGGTCCGAAGCGAGGTCGGTGAGCAGCCGCTTGACCGTGTAATCGCTGGCCGGCGACGTATCGAGCGGCGCCAGGCGTGTCGCATTGGCGAAATTTTCCGTCGACGACACTTCGAACATGACGCGCGACGGGCGATCGGTACGCGTCCACACCATGCCGCTGGTTGCGTCGACATCGCCCGACTGGACGCCATGGGTGAAGGCCGGCCGCTGATTGGCGCGCGAATAGTAGGGCAGCGCCAGACCCGAAACGCCGGCCAGGCCAACGGCGCCGGCGGAAGTGACGAAAGCGCGGCGGGTCATCGAAAGCTTGTTCACGGCTGTCTCCTGGATGGCTTGAACGGTGCCACCAAAATCCAGCGTCAATGTTTCAGGCACATCTCGAAATGATGAAGTTTTTCTGACGATCAACAGGGTGATCTCCCCCCTCGAGGGGGAGATGGCCGGCAGGCCAGAGGGGGTCGGTCCGACCGGGCTCGGCCCTTTGTCGCAGACGCAGGAAGTCGGCGTTCC
Source organism: Mesorhizobium sp. M7A.F.Ca.US.011.01.1.1 (assembly GCF_003998295.1). Taxonomy (NCBI): domain Bacteria; kingdom Pseudomonadati; phylum Pseudomonadota; class Alphaproteobacteria; order Hyphomicrobiales; family Phyllobacteriaceae; genus Mesorhizobium; species Mesorhizobium sp. M7A.F.Ca.US.011.01.1.1. The sequence goes on along the minus strand of NZ_RZRT01000015.1, from coordinate 43,437 downwards.
ACGTGAGACGACCCCCTCTGTCGCCTTCGGCGACATCTCCCCCTTGAGGGCAGGGCTATCGCATATGGAATTCCTGAGATGTCTGCCCGGCACGGACCCCCACCCCTAACCCCTCCCCACAAGGGGGAGGGAGACTTCCGTTGGCGCTGACCCAGGAGAATCGCCTGTCTTTTCGGCGCCAACAAGAATTAAAGGCACGCGGCAGCGTTCCCTCCCCCTTGTGGGGAGGGTTAGGGTGGGGTTCTTCTTCGCAAAAATCCATATGCGATAGCCCTGCCCGCAAGGGGGGAGATCGACAGCCCTACGCCGCCTGCGGCTCCGGCTCGAAGGCCGGCTTGCTGGTGTTGATCAGCAGCGAGATACAGGCGGCGGCAATCGCAGTCATGCCGGCGATCAGGAACGCCAGTTCGTAATTGCCCTGCAGCTCGCGCATGGTGCCGCCAAAGGCGGCGGCTGTGGCCGCGCCGATCTGGTGGCCGGCGACGATCCAGCCGAACACGATCGGCCCACTGCGATCGCCGAACGCCTCGTTGGCGAGCCGCAGCGTCGGCGGCACGGTGGCTATCCAGTCGAGACCATAGAGCACAGCGAAGATGATCAGGCTGGTCGCCGAGAAGCCGGAATAGGGCAGATAGATCAGAGACAGGCCACGGATGCCGTAATAGACGCCGAGCAGCTTGCGCGGATCATAGCGGTCGGTGAGCCAACCCGACAACGTCGTGCCGATCAGGTCGAAGATTCCCATCATCGACAGCAGGCCGGCGGCCTGCACTTCGCCGATGCCCATGTCGCCGCAGAACGCGATCAGATGCGTGCCGACCAGCCCGTTGGTGGTGAAGCCGCAGACGAAGAAGGTGGCGAACAGGTACCAGAACACCCGCGTGCCGGCAGCACGACGCAGCGTCGAGAACGTATGCGCCAGAAAGTTGCCCTGTGACGCAGGCGGGGTCGGCGGCACATCGTCAGCCTCGGCGCCGTAGCGCACCATGCCGATCGATGCCGGCCGCTCCGGCACCAGCAGCCAGACCAGCGGTATCAGGGCAGCGGTCGCGATCGCCACCGCAATGACAACCGGCTGCCAGCCGCCCGACTGCGCCAGCGCGGCGATCAGCGGCAGGAACACCAGCATGCCCGAGGCGCTGGAGGCCGACATCAATCCCATGACAAGGCCGCGATTGGTCTTGAACCACCGGTTGACGATGGTGGCGCCGAGCACGCTGGCGACAGCACCGGAACCAATGCCCGAGAACACGCCCCAGGTGATGAACAAATGCCACGGCTTGGTCATCAGCAGGCTGAGCGCGGTCGAGCCCGACATCACCACCAGCGAGGCCAGCAGCGTGCGGCGCAGCCCGATGCGCTCCATCAGGGCTGCGGCAAATGGCCCCGTCAGGCCGTAAAGCAGGATGCCGACACCTGCGGCCAGCGAGATGATGTCGCGCCGCCAGCCGAAACTGGTCTCCAGCGGCAGCATCATGACAGAGGGAGCGGAGCGCAGACCGGCCGCGACCAGCAGGCTAAGGAAGATGACGCCGACCACGACGAAAGCGTAGCGCTGGCCAAAGGGGCGGGATTGAGCTATCATGTTACTGACCGGTACGTTGCAGGGTGGGAACATGTATACGTACCGATCGGTAACATTGTCAATCGAGTCACACGATGCCAACGGACAAAAATATTGATCTGACCATCAGCGACGGTCATGCATCGGCGCCGCCGAAGGCCGCCAAGAAGATCCTCGATGTGGCCTATGACCTGTTCTATCGGCGCGGCATCCGGGCGATCGGCGTCGACGAGATCGTCAAACGCGCCGGCGTCACCAAGCCCAGCCTCTATCGCAGCTTCCCCTCCAAGGATGAACTGGCCGCCTCCTATCTCAGGCAGTACGATCTTGAATATTGGGAGCGTTTCGACGAAGCGGTCGCCGCTCATCCCGGCGACCCGCGCGCACAGATCAAGGCTTTCCTGACCCGCATCGGCAAACGCACGCAAGTGGCGGACTATCGCGGCTGCGGCATGACCAACGCGGCGGTCGAATATCCCGACCACAGCCATCCGGCCCGCGTGGTCAGCGAGGCCAACAAGCAGGAATTGCGCCGCCGCCTGCGCGCCATGGCGGTTGCGATGGGCGCGCAAGACCCTGACACGCTGGGCGACGGCCTGCTCCTGCTGATCGAAGGCGCCTATATCAGTGGCCAGCTGTTCGGGCTTGGTGGCCCGGCGCAAGCGGTCGCCCGCAACGCCGACCTGCTGATTGAAGCGAGCTTGAAGAAATAGCGACAGGCGATACGCTAGGACAACCTCCAACGGAGATGTCCCGCGATGCGTAGCCTGCTGATTCCGCTCATCCTCGCTGGCTTCTGCCAGGCTGCACATGCCGACGGCATTGCGAGCGCCTACACCGATCTGGACTCGAAGAAGGATTGCGTGACCTATGCGCAAGCCGAGGAAGGCGACGGCGACTGGGCCGAACTCGCCTGTTCGGGCTATCGCGGCTATCCCGTGCTGATAGCCTATGACGATGCCCGTGAATCGCTGTTCTACGGCTTTCCCCCCGGCGGCGACATGACGACGGTCTGGGAGAGCTTTTCCGGTTTCAATTCGTCTGGAGCCAAGATCGAATGGCGCATCGAGACCAAGGGCGACAAGGCTGTGCCCTATGCAGCCATCCATCGCCGCTCGATCAGCAATCCCGAGGACGAGAAAAAGCCGACCGAGGTGCTGCTCGTCGCCAAGGTCGGCCAGATGGACGCCCGCGACGGCTGCACCGTTGGCCTGGTGCTGGCCACCGGCAATCCCACCGCCAACGACCAGGCGCGCAAGCTTGCCGACGACAAGGCACGCACCTTCGCCTGCGGCAAGGACAGGCGCACCGTCATCGGCAATGTGCCGGCTTTCGGCCGGGTGGATAACTAGATCAGTTGCTTAGCACGGAACCTCTGCCACATGCAGGTCGCACACGTTGGGATTGGCCGAAACGCCTTTGACTTCGTCATCCACGGGCGCAGCAAGGAGCGTAGCGACGCAGCGCAGACCCGAGGATCCATGCCGCGACACCAACAACACCACAACGGTGCAGAATTCTGCTTAGCCGCGCACTTCACCGAGCGTCACGGCATGGATACCAGGGTCTCCGCGACGCCGCTTCGCGGCTGCTCCGCCCTGGTATGACGAAGTCGAGGGGCCTCGCGAGGCCTAGGCCCTGCGGGGTTGATGCTCCGCAGAGCCTAAGCCCAGCTACTTGCTCGCCTTGGCCCGCTCGATCGCCTCGACGATCATCTTCTTGGCATATTTGGAATCGTGCCAGCCTTCGATCTTGACCCATTTGCCGGGCTCGAGATCCTTGTAGTGCTCGAAGAAGTGCTGCACCTGCTGGCGCGTGATGTCGGGCAGCTGGGTGTATTCGGTGACGTTCTCGTAGCGCAGCGTCAGTTTCGGCGACGGCACGGCGATGATCTTCTCATCCTGGCCGGCATTGTCTTCCATGATCAGCACGCCGATAGGCCTGACGTTGATGACGCAACCCGGCACCAGCGCGCGCGTGTTGCAGACCAGCACGTCAATCGGATCGCCGTCGCCCGACAGCGTGTGCGGCACGAAGCCGTAATTACCGGGGTAGCGCATCGAGGTGTGCAGGAAGCGGTCGACGAACAGCGTGCCGGCCTCCTTGTCCATCTCGTACTTGATCGGCTCGCCGCCGATCGGCACCTCGATGATGACGTTGACGTCCTCAGGCGGGTTCTTTCCGCTGGCTATGGCTTCAATGCGCATGGCTTAAATCCCTCTCTCGATGGACGATCGATAGCGGGCGGCGCGTCATGGTGCAATGCGGCGAATGGTGCTGGCTGAAATCGGGAGACGCAATGGCCGAAAGGCCGGGCTGTCATTCCCAGACGAAAGCGACCTTCTTGAGCGCCTTCTGCTCGAAGATCTCGACGCCTTCCGCAACGTCGCGGCCACCGGCGCCGGCATAGAAGGCAAGCGCGTTCTGGTTGTCTTCCAGCGCCCAAACGACCATGCCTTTCAGCCCATGGTCGGCCAGGCGCGCCCTGGCCGCCGCGAACAGCCGGCTGCCAAGCCCGATGCCCTGATATTCCGGCCGCAGGTACAATTCGTAGATTTCGCCTTGCTGGCGCAGTTCGCGGGCGCGGTTCTTGCCGATCGTCGCATAGCCGGCAATCTTGCCGCCGATCTCGACGACCAGGACGGTGGCGGCGCGGCGAATCGCATTCGCCCACCAGTCGGCGCCTCGACGGTTGATCATCGATGTCAGGGTCCGGTGCGGAATGATGCCGGAATAGGCGCCGCGCCAGGCCTCCAGATGCACCTCGGCGATGGCACTGGCATCGCGCGGGTCGGCTTTCCGGATGTCGATCGTCAGCGTATTCATGATTTGTTAACCATAAACCCGCATCGCCCGATTGCAAGAGTCCCGGCGGCCCGCCGGCTGCTTTCTCACAGGCGGTCACCACCTCAGACAGGGCCCTCGAAGCTTCACTGGAAGGACTCAGATTTCGACCAAATGGTCGTCAAGTTCGTTGCTGTCGCCCGCTGTGACTGGGAAATGCTCGGCCAGCACCGCACCCACCTGCTCGATCGCCTTGACGAAGCCGTCGGCAAGCCGGTCGTCGCCGGCATGCGCGGTAAGGTCGCGCACGACACCGTCCCAGACATGCTGGCCGACCTTGGCGTCGATGCCCGAATCGGCAACCACTTCGGCATAGCGCTCGGCGATCGAGACGAAGACCAGCACGCCGGTGCGCGCCGTGGTGCGGTGGACGTTGCGGGCAAGGAACTGCTTGACCGCGTTGGCGTGCGCCGCCTGGTAGCGCAGCCGCCTCGGCACCAGATGGATGCGCAGGCCGGGCAGCGCCCACAACAAGGCCAGCACGCAGGCAAGCGCCAGGAGCTGGGCGAGGACGAAATGCGGCAGCCGGATCGACAGCCACCAGGCCTCCAGACCGTAGCCGACCGCCAGGCTGACGATCAGCATGCACACGGTCGCCATGAAGGCGGCCGGGAAGAAATAGCCGTCGCTGGCATGGGCCACGACGCAGTAGATCTCGCCGTCGGTTTCCTCCTCGGCGCCGCGGATCGCGGTTGCGATGCGCTCATGATCCTGCGGGCTGATTGGTCGTGTTGCCATGATATGTCTCACCAGCTTCCTGAAGAACCGCCACCACCCGATGAGCCGCCGCCACCGGAAAACCCGCCACCGCCGCTTGATCCCGAAGACCAACCACCACCGGAGTTCCCCGACGACCAGCCGCCCGAAGACGAACCCGTTGTCCAGCCGCTGCTGCCCGAGTACCCGCTCGGCCCACGGCCGTAACGAAACGTCATGCCCAGCCATCTGTACACGCCCGGCGACAGCTTCGTGCCGAACATCGGCGGCAGGAACGCCATCGCCAACCCGCCGAAAAACATCGTCGCCCACAGGATCAGGAACACGGCAACGATCGGATCGATGGACGTGCCGTCATCGGCGGGATTGCGCTTGCCTCGCGCTTCCAGCTCCTCCGGATTGCCTTCCAGCACCATGACCATGTCATCGACGGCTTTGCTGATACCGCCGGAGAAGTCCCCGGCGCGGAAGGCCGGCACCATGTCGTTTTCGATGATCAGCTTGGTATGCAGGTCGGTCAGCGTACCTTCCAGCCCATAACCGACTTCGATGCGCATCTTGCGGTCGTTCGGGGCGACCAGCAGCAGCACGCCATTGTTCTCGCCCGCCTGGCCGAGTTTCCAGAAGCGGAACAGCCGGTTGGCGTAGGGCTCGATCTCCTCGCCATCGAGGCTCGGGATCGTCGCCACGACGATCTGGTCGGAACCTTTTGTCTCGAAGTCGGCGAGTTTTTGGGTCAGCGCCGCCCTGGTCGCGGCATCGATGATGCCGGCATTGTCGACGACACGGCCGGTTAGCGCGGGGAGATCGGCGGCGAGGGCCATGACGCAGGAGAACAGCACGACCGCGCCAATCAGGACGGCCGAGGCGAGGCGGTCGCGTTTCGACAGGCTGATGCTGGGTATCGTCATGCCATCACCAGCTTCCCGACGAGCCGCCGCCGCCGGACGAACCGCCGCCGCCGGAAAAGCCTCCACCGCTGCTTGACCCCGAAGACCAGCCGCCGCTGGAACTTCCAGACGACCAGCCACCACGGGAGGATCGCCGGCTTGGCTCGAAGGTCATGCCGAGCCAGCGGTAGCGGCCGGGACCGAGCTTCTGGCCGAAGATCGGCGGCAGCACGGAAACCGCGATGCTGCCGAAGAAGATGATCGCCCAGATGCTGATGAAGACGGCGAAGAACAGGTCGTCGGACTCGAAAGGCGCCTGCTGGTTGCGCTCGCCGCGCGCCTCCAGCTCCTCCGGATTTCCTTCCAGCACCATGATCATGTCGTCTACGGCTTTGCTGATACCGCCGGAGAAATCGCCGGCGCGGAAGGCCGGCACCATGTCGTTTTCGATGATCAGCTTGGTATGCAGGTCGGTCAGCGTACCTTCCAGCCCATAACCGACTTCGATGCGCATCTTGCGGTCGTTCGGGGCCACCAGCAGCAGCACGCCGTTGTTCTCGCCCGCCTGGCCAAGTTTCCAAAAGCGGAACAGGCGGTTGGCGTAGGGCTCGATCTCCTCGCCATCGAGGCTGGGGATCGTCGCGACGACGATCTGGTCGGAGCCTTTTGTCTCGAAGTCGGCGAGCTTCTGCTTCAGCGCCGCCTTGGTCGCGGCATCGATGATGCCGGCATTGTCGACGACACGGCCGGTCAGGGCGGGGAGTTCGGCGGCGAAGGCGATGATGGGGAGGAAGAAAAGGCTTAAAATGACCGCCAGGAATGTCAGCCTTGCGTTCCGTCGCACCCCCCTCTGTCCTGCCGGACATCTCCCCCGCAAGGGGGGAGATTGGCTGTCATCGCTGACAGCAACACTTCTGCGACGTCGAAAATTAGCGAAACCACCACGGCTGCCGATCTCCCCCCTTGCGGGGGAGATGTCCGGCAGGACAGAGGGGGGTGTGAAGGAACGCAAGGCTGATAAGAACCAGGATCATCAGTCGACGTTCACCCGCCCTGCTTCGTGCCGAAATCGACCTTCGGCGGCTGCATCTTGTCTTCGGCGACGGTGAAATTGGCAAAGGGCTCGTTGCCGCGGAACCAGAAGGTCGCCCACAACACCGAGGGGAAGGTCCTCAGCGTCAGATTGTAGTCCCTGACCGCCTGGATGTAGTCGCGCCGCGACACCGCGATGCGGTTCTCGGTGCCTTCGAGCTGGGCTTGCAGCGCCAGGAAATTCTGATTGGCCTTGAGGTCGGGATAGGCTTCCGAGACCGCGATCAGCCGCGACAGCGCGCTGGTCAGCCCCGCCTGGGCATCCTGAAACTTCTTGAGGGCTTCGGGATCCTTCAGCGTTTCCGGTGTTACCGTGATCTGCGTTGCCTTGGCGCGTGCCTCGACCACCGCGTCGAGTGTATCCTTTTCGTGCGAGGCATAACCCTTCACCGTCTCGACCAGGTTGGGGATGAGGTCGGCGCGGCGCTGATACTGGTTCAGCACCTCGCTCCATGCCGCCCTGGCGTTTTCTTCCGCCGTCGGGATGGTGTTGTAGCCGCAGCCGGCAAGCAGCGGCAGCACGATCGCCATCATCAGGAAGGCGGGCAGCGTGCGGAACGTGGACGGCGAGGCAAGGCGCTGGGCAAACATGATGGGGTCCCTCGGTAGAAGTTGCACGCGAAGCATTACCACAATCAGCGCGCAAGAAAACCGCCCGGGCCGGCAGCCCTCGCCTGGCATGCCCAATGCCGCTGCAAGGGTCTGTGATTGGCCGTGCGAACGCGATAAGGTCCTGCAAAACGGGACATCATCATGGCGGAGCACCAGGACAGCGAGAAGGAATCGCGCCGTATCCTCGAGCGCATCGCGCACGAGACGAATCCGGCGGGCGACTCGTTTGCGGGGCGGGCCGCGAAAGGCATGCACGATCACGCCACCGCGGCCGATGCTGATCGCGCCGATCCGATCGAAGTCTGGGGCACCCGCTTTGGCCGCACGCTCGGCCTCCTGCTGGCGCTGGGCCTGATGGTCTGGCTCGTGCTTTACGTCATCCGGGGCTGTTAGGAATCAAACGACAATGAGCGCCGAACAAATCGACGCGCCGCGTGCGGTCATCGTCATTTCCAGCCATGTCGCGCGCGGCTCGGTCGGCAACCGTGCCGCCGTCTTTGCGCTGGAGACCCTGGGTTTCCCTGTCTGGGCGGTGCCGACCGTCATCCTGCCCTGGCATCCCGGCCATGGGCGGGCAACGCGCATCGTGCCGCCGCTCGACCAGTTCAAGGCGCTGATGGCCGATCTCGAGCGGGCACCATGGCTGGGTGAAGTCGGCGCCGTGTTGTCGGGCTATCTCGGCGAAGCCGGCCAGGCCGAGGCCGTCGCTTCGCTGGTCGCCGCGGTGAAGGCAAGGACGTCCGGCGCCGTCTATATCTGCGATCCGGTGATGGGTGATTCGGGCGGCCTCTATGTGCCCGAGCCAACCGCCATCGCCATGCGCGATCGGCTGATGCCGATCGCCGACATAGCCACCCCCAACCGCTACGAACTGGAATGGATGGCCGGCGCCGCGTTGCCAGACCTGAAATCGGTGATCGCGGCCGCACTCCACGCCGGGCCATCGACCATGCTGGTCACCTCGGCGCCGTCGATGATGACGGGCGGCACCGGCAATCTGCTGCTCGATAGCAGCCAGGCGCTGCTCGCCGAACATCGCCTGATCGACAAGCCGCCGAATGGCCTGGGCGATCTGACGGCGGCCGTCTATCTGGCACGTATCCTGTCCGGCCAGCCGCCGATCAAGGCGCTGCAATCGACGACGGCGGCGGTCTACGAGATCCTGGCGCGCACCGCCAAGCGCGGCGGCGACGAACTGCAGCTCGAAACCGATGCGCAGAGCCTGTCGCATCCGATGGCGATGGTCCAGCTTCGCCACCTGACGCATCCGGGGCGGGGCCGCCGGGCGTGACGTCGACTGAGGCCGTGCTTGTCGGCGTCGACGGCTGCAAGGCCGGCTGGATCGCCGTCCGGCGCGCTTCTGGCATGGCACCGTCGGTCGGTGTCTTTGCAACCTTCACCGCCCTGCTCGCATCCCTTCCCACAGATACTTTCATCGCTGTCGACATGCCGATCGGCCTGCCCGAGTTTTCGGGCAAGGGCGGTCGCGGCCCCGAAGCGCTGGTGCGGCCGCTGCTCGGGGCACGCCAATCCAGCGTCTTCTCGATCCCCTCCCGCGCCGCGCTCTATGCCGACACCAACGGCTTCACCACCATCGAAGCCTGGTATGCCGCTCACATCCGCGCAAGCGAGGTGGCCATGACCACATCCGACCCGCCGCGTGGCGTCTCGATCCAGGCCTTCGGCATTTTTGCCAAGATTCGCGAGATCGACGCCCTGCTGATCGCGCGGCCCGATCTGCGCGGCCGCGTGTTCGAATCGCATCCGGAAGTCGCTTTCTGCCGCTTGAACGGCGATCAGGCCATGCAACTGCCGAAGAAGATCAAGGGCAGCATCAATCCGGCCGGCATGGCGGAACGCAAGGCTCTGCTTTGCCGGCATGGCTATGAGACGGGCTTTCTCAACCAGCCGCCACCGCGCGGCGCAGCCGCCGATGATTTCCTCGACGCGGCCGCAATGATGCTGATCGCCGGTCGCATCGCCAGCTGTGAGGCACGGCCGCTGCCCGACCCGCCGGGCCGCGACAGCTTTGGCATTCCTGTCGCCATCTGGGCGTAACGCTGTTGGCCAAGGTTGCGCTCGATGCATGGCATTTCTAGCCAGCCCTCATAATTCTGCATTGCTCGCGACCGGCTTTTGCCGCTAGAGCCTCTCTAGATCGCAACGAGCTGCCGCATCCAACCCGGAAAGGCTCCAGACGCCGCTCATGTCCCATCTCCCTGAACATCTTCTCGCCGGCTACCGCAATTTCATGAATGGCCGCTATCTCACAGAGAGCGGGCGCTATCGCGATCTCGCTCGGGAAGGCCAGGCGCCGGAGACGATGATCGTCGCGTGCTGCGATTCGCGTTCGGCGCCCGAGGCGATCTTCGACGCCGGGCCCGGCGAACTCTTCGTGCTGCGCAATGTCGGCAATCTGGTGCCGCCCTATGCTCCCGACGGCGAGTTCCATTCGACCTCGGCGGCGCTTGAATTCGCCGTGCAGAGCCTCAAGGTCAAGAACATCGTCGTCATGGGCCATGGCCGCTGCGGCGGCATCCGTGCAGCGCTCGACACCAATTCAGCGCCGCTTTCGCCGGGCGACTTCATCGGCAAGTGGATGAGCCTGATCGCGCCGGCGGCCGAAACCGTCTCCTCCAGCACCTTCATGACCGCGTCGGAGCGCCAGACCGCGCTGGAGCGCATCTCGATCCGCTATTCCATCGCCAACCTCAGAACCTTTCCCTGCGTCTCGATTCTCGAGGGCAAGGGGCGACTGTCGCTGCATGGGGCCTGGTTCGATATCTCGACCGGCGAACTCTGGACGATGAACAAGGAGACCGGCGATTTCGAACGGCCGGAGCTGGGATGAACACAGCGGCGCGCAAGGTGGTGAACATCCGGTCGATCATCTTGACGGCGGCCGCGCTGCTGGTAGCAATTATTGCCGCCCGCGCCGATGATCGTGCCCTCATCAGCCGCTGGTATTCGGCGCTGCTGGTCGCCGACCGCACCGAGCTGTCCGACCTGCTCGCCGACGATGTCCACATCAAGCTGGACGACCTCGGCATCGTGCAAAGCAAGCAGGAGTTCATCGCTTCGATAGACGAGTGGAAAGGTGCGGTTGCCGGTGCGGCAATCCGGCACAGGGTCGAGAAAAGCGAAGGCGGCGTCACCACGGTGGTCGCCTGCTACGATTTCCCCAACAACGACATGCTGATGCACGAAACCTTCGCGGTAATCGACAACCGCATCACCGCCAGTTCGCAAGCCACGATCGCCGAGAACTGCGACGGCTTCTGAGGCCGATATCGGCCAAATCGGCATATTGCGGGCCCGCCAGCCGCGCCCTACATCGGGTACCACCCACCTGCCTGCCCTCACCAGCGAAAGACTGTCCATGCCTTCCACGAAAGCCGTCGACCTCGCCGCCCATCCGCTGACCGCGTGGCAAGGGCCGCTCGGCCTGCCCGATTTCACGCGCATTGGCGACGGCGACTTCTCCCCGGTCTTCGACGCGGCGCTGAAGGCGCACGAGGCCGAGATCGAGGCGATCGCTGGCAACAAGGATGCGCCGACCATCGAGAACACGCTTGCCGCGCTGGAACTCGGCGGCGAAGCGCTTGATCGCGTCTCGTCGATCTTCTGGTGCCGCGCCGGCGCCTACACCAATGAGACGATCCAGGCGCTGGAGCGCGACATCTCGCCGAAAATGTCCAGGCATTTCTCGGCGATTTCGATGAATGAGCGGCTGTTTGCCCGCATCGACGATCTCTACCAGCGCCGCGAGAGCCTGAAGCTCGACGCAGAGACCCTGCGGGTGCTGGAAAAGACCTGGAAGGGCTTCGTCCGTTCCGGCGCCAAGCTCGACGCCCACGGCAAGAAACGGCTGGCAAGCATCAGCGAGGAATTGTCCTCGCTCGGCACGGCTTTCGGCCAGAATGTTCTGGCCGACGAGCGCGACTGGGCGCTGTTTCTCGATGAAGCCGACCTTATCGGTCTGCCGGATTTCGTGAAAAGCTCCATGGCCGAGGCCGCCGAAATGCGTGGCCAGAAGGGCCGCTATGCCGTCACCCTGTCGCGCTCGATCTACGAGCCGTTCTCGACCTTCTCCGAACGCCGCGATCTGCGCGAGATCGCCTTCCGCGCCTTCACCATGCGTGGCCAGAATGGCGGCGCCACCGACAATACGAACGTGGTGCGCGACATGCTGCGCCTGCGCGCCGAGAAGGCAAAGCTGCTCGGCTACGCCTCCTTCGCCGCGCTGAAGCTCGATGACACCATGGCCAAGACGCCGAAGGCCGTGCACGCGCTGCTCGATCCGGTGTGGGAAAAAGCGCTTGAGAAGGCAGCAAGCGACCAGATCGAATTGCAACGGTTGGCGACGGAGGCCGGCAGCAACGAAAAATTCGCTGCCTGGGACTGGCGTTTCTACCAGGAGAAACTGCGCGCGGAAAAATTCGCCTTCGACGAGGCGGAACTGAAGCCTTATTTGCAGCTCGACCGCATCATCGACGCTTGCTTCGATGTGGCGACACGGCTGTTCGGCATCACCTTCGAAGAGAAAAAGGGCATCGCGGCCTGGCATCCGGATGCCCGCGTCTTCGTGGTGAAAAATGCAGACGACAGCGAGCGCGGCCTGTTCCTGGCCGACTATTTCGCGCGGCCGTCAAAGCGCTCCGGCGCCTGGATGAGCGCGTTGCAATCCGGCTACAGGCTCGGCCACGGTGCGAGCCCGGTCATCTACAACATCATGAACTTCGCCAAGCCGCCAGCCGGCGAGCCGGCGCTGCTGTCGGTGGACGAGGCGAAAACGCTGTTCCACGAATTCGGTCATGCTCTGCACGGCATGCTGACCGACGTCACCTGGCCCTCGGTTTCCGGCACCTCGGTCAGCCGCGATTTCGTCGAACTGCCCTCGCAGCTCTACGAACATTGGCTGACCGTGCCGGCGGTGCTGGAAAGACACGCGCTGCATGTGAAGACCGGCAAGCCGATGCCCAAGGCGCTGCTCGACAAGATGCTGGCCACGCGGACTTTTGGCGCTGGCTTTGCAACAGTAGAATTCACCGCCTCCGCCTTGATGGACATGGCCTATCACGCGCGCGCTGATGCGCCGGAAGCGCCGCTTCGTTTCGAAACCGAAACGCTTGCAGAACTGCATATGCCGGACACCATAGCCATGCGCCACCGCACCCCGCATTTCGGCCACGTCTTCTCCGGCGAAGGCTATTCGGCCGGCTACTATTCCTACATGTGGTCGGAAGTGCTCGACGCCGATGCCTTCGCTGCCTTCGAAGAAACCGGAGACCCCTTCAACCCGGCGCTCGCCGAGCGGCTGCGCAAGAACATCTACGCCGCCGGCGGTTCGAAGGATCCGGAGGAGCTTTACACGGCGTTTCGCGGCAAGATGCCGTCGCCGGAAGCGATGATGGTCAAGCGCGGGCTGGTATAGCACCGAATAATCTCCCCCCTCGAGGGGGAGATGGCCGCGAAGCGGCCAGAGGGGGTCGGTCCGACCGGGCTCGACCTCCCGCGGCAGAAGAAGGTTGGCGCTTCACGAGAGACGACCCCCTCTGTCGCCTTCGGCGACATCTCCCCCTCAAGGGGGGAGATTACCAGCATCCTTCCAAGGGTCAGCCACCCTTGGCCACACCGGCCGCGTCAGCTTCTTGTAATCGGTCACCGCCGGATTGCTGGGATATGAACTTGGCGCCGAGACATAGATGATCTCGGCGGCGATCGGCTCGAAGCCGGCGTAGAAATGGTTGGTCGACTTGATCAGCAGCACGTCCTTGGCCAGCGGATCGACGCCGATGTTGGAAAAGATATCCGGCTCGAAGGTCTGTGTGCGATTGGTGTTGAGGATGATGTCGACCTCGGTGCCTTCGAGGCGGACCAGCGCCGTCGGCCCGAGCGTCACCCGGCTTGGCCCGAAACTCTGCCAACCCTCCGCAACCGCCTTGAGCACGCGCACGCGCGCGTCGATCGGCTCGCCGGCCTGCGGACCGGCCTTGCCGCCGAAGCGCAGATCGATGACCGCGCCTTCGCCCGCCGCCAGGCAGAAGGTGACCGCGATCGGGTCCCAGATCGTCGCCACGGCGAACCTGTCCAGGCCACGCGCCAGCATCTGGCGCAGCACGAAGGTGCCGTCGCCGGGAACGCCGCCGCCGGGATTGTCCCAGATGTCGGCGATGACCACCGGCTTGCCCGGATTCTTGCCGCGCACGGCCAAGGCTCGGTCGATGCCGTCGGTGGCGCTCAGCATCGTCATCGCCGTCTTTTCCCGCAGCGCATAGAGTTCCCGCCCGAGCCGTTCCGCCAGCGCGTCGCCCTTGGCCTTGTCATTGTCGGTGACGACCAGGATGCGCGTGCCCATCTCGGCCACGTCGGCCGCCATGAAGCCGTGGATGACGGAGACCGACAGCACGCCGTCCTTGCCGTGCAGCGCCTTGATCCGGTCGACGAAAGAGCGCATCGGCTCGCGGCTGGTCGGCAGGACCTGGATCATGCGGCAATCGAAGGTCGAGATGACCGGCTTGATCTCGCCCCTCGCCGCCGCAAGCCCAAGCTCGACGACGTGTTCGCCGCGCTCATAGAAATCGGTGTGCGGAAATTCGAGGAAGTAGGCGAGGATGTCGGAGGCCGCCACGCGCTTCGGTGTCAGATGGCTGTGCGGATCGAGTTCCACGGCGATCACCACCTCCGGCCCGACCATTGCGCGAACCCGTTCGAGCAGGTCGCCTTCGCAGTCGTCATAGCCTTGCGCCACCATGGCGCCATGCAGGCCGAGGATGACAGCCTCGACCGGCAGCGCCGCCTCGAGCTGGCCAAGGATCTCGTCGCGCAGCGCCTCATAGGTCTGCCGTTGCACCAGACCGCCGGGCTCCGCCCAGGTGGCGGTGCCCTCGATGACATCAAGGCCTTCGGCCGCTGCCCGCCGGCGCAGCGCCACCATCGGCGAGGAGCACAGCGTCGGCGTGTCCGGATGTTTGCCGGGCCCGGCATAGAAGGCCATCTCGAACGAGGCCCTGTCGGTCGGCACCGGCGAGAATGTGTTGGTTTCCGTCGCCAGCGAGGCGGTGAAGATGCGCATGAAAGCTCCGTGGGTCTAGAGCAATTCCAGGAAAAGTGTGAAGCGGTTTTCCGTCCGGGATTGCGTCAAAAAAAGAAATAGAGCGGCTACTTGACCGCCCCGAGCGCCAGGCCCCTGACGAGGTAGCGCTGCAGCCAGATGAACAGGATGGCCACCGGCGCGGTCGCCAGCAGCGTCGCGGCCATGACGTGGTGCCATTCGATGGTGTAGCGGCCGGCGACCAGCGAAAACACCTGGATCGGCAGCGTGTAGCTTTCCTGGCTGCGCAGCATGGTGAGCGCCACGACGAATTCGTTCCAGGCGTTGATGAAGGTGAAGATCGCGGTCACCGCGATCGCCGGCAGGCACAGCGGCAGGAACACCTGGCGCAAGGTCAGCCAGCGACCGGCGCCTTCCATCCAAGCGGCTTCCTCGAGATCGCGCGGGATGGTGTCGAAATAGCTCTGCAGCATCCACACCGTGAAGGCGACGTTGAAGGCCATGTAGATGAAGCCGAGCGCCGTCGTGCTCTCGACCAGGCCCCAGGCCGCCATCAGCCGGAACAGGCCAAGCACCAGCACGATCGGCGAGATCATCTGCGAAATCAGCAGGAACTGACGCAAGGCGCCGTAGCCGGCAAAGCGGAAGCGCGACATCGCGTAGGCCGCCGGAACCGAGATCAGGATGGCGCCGACGGTGGCGATCACAGAGACGTAGAGCGAATTGAGCAACGCCTGGCCAAAGCCGGTCGCCACCCACATGTCGGAGAAGTTGGACCAGCGGAATTCGCTCGGCCACCAGGTCGGCGACAGCACTTCCTGCCTCGGCTTGACCGCGGTCAGGAACATGACCGCGAAGGGAAAGAGCGTCACCACGATCAGCGGCGCCAGCAGCAGCCAGGCGATGATGGAGCGCTTCAGCTTGCTCGTCATGTGCGTTGCTCCCGCATCGCCAGCCGCACATAGATCATGGTGAAGACCAGCAATATGGCGAACATCACCAGCGACACCGCCGACGCTTCGCCCAGCTTGCCGATGCGGAAGGCCAGCTTGTAGAGATGGGTGACCAGGATATCGGTCGAGTTGGCCGGCCCGCCCTGCGTCATCACCCAGATGATCGGGAAGGAATTGAAGACGTAGATGGTGTTGAGCACGATGGCGATGTTGATGAACGGTTTCAGGAGCGGAAAGGTGATTTCGCGGAACTGCTGCAGCGGCGTCGCCCCTTCGAGCGCCGCCGCCTCGTAGAGATCGTCCGGAATCGACGACAGCCCGCCGAGAAAGATCGTCGTCGTGAACGGCACCGTCACCAGGATGCCGATCAGCACTTGCATCGGAAAGGCGGTTTCGGCACTCGCCAGCCACTGGATGTTGTGATCGATGAGGCCGAGGCCGATCAGCGCCGAGTTCAGCATGCCGCTTTCGCCGCTCAGCGCCCAGCGCCAGACCACCGCGGTCATGGTCAGCGACACCGCCCAGGGCAGCATGATGATGACGCGAGCGATGCCGCGGCCATAGAAATCGGTGTTGAGGATCATCGCCACCGGGATCGACAAGAGAAGCGCGCCGCCGACCACCATCACCGTCCATTGGCCGGTGCGCCAGAGCGCGGCCGTGAAATCGGGATCGGCAGCGAGTGCCGCGAAATTGGCGAAGTCGTTGAAGTCGCGAAGCTGGCCGAAGCGGCTGACCTCATGCGTCGAGATCTGGATCAGGTCCCAGACCGGCCAGAAGATGACCACCGCCGCCAGAAACAGGCTGGGCAAGGTCAGGAGATAGGGCAAGAAACGATTTTGCATCTGCTGGCTTTATATCGTGTTGCGGGTGGAGATTGGATTGCGCTGGCTTAAGAGATTGACTTAACCCGCCTCGTTCTTCTCAAGGCACCGCTTCAGGATTCCTTGTAACCGTCGGCGCGCCCCTCACCTGCCTGCCCGTCCTCCGCAGCAGTTGCGGAAAGGGGTCCTTCCTCTCCCCCGTCGATCGGGGGAGAGGTGTCGAGCGAAGCTCGACGGAGTGGGGGTCGACCTTTAGACGCAAGGCGAGGCTTATGCTTGCGCCTAGCGCCCTTCCTATGTCCGTACGCGGCGGTTGCCAGGTGGTTCCCCCACTCCGTCTCGGCTTCGCCGAGCCACCTCTCCCCCCTCCGGAGGGAGAGGAAAGGAACCTGGCTGGGGTGGCGCTGACATCGACGAACTGTCCTTCTGCTCAATGTCTGCAAGATGTGGCGCGCCCGCCTGAGCGGAGCGCGCCACGGGCGCAGGGAGATACGCCCTATTTCTTCAGCACGGTGTTGGCCTTGGCGGCTGCGTCCTTCAAGCCCGCCTCGGGGTCGCCGCCGAGATAGATCTTCTGCATGGCGTCCGACGTGATCTGGGCAACTTCTTCCCAGCCCGGAATGACCGGCGCGAAGCGGGCGTCGGGCAGGAGCGCGGTGAACGCCGCCAGATCGGCATTGTTGACGTAGTAGTCCATCTTGGCCTCTTCCTTGTTCACCGGCAGGAAGCCTTCGCCTTGCGTGAACTTGGCGCGCTGCTCTGTGGTGAACAGGAAATCGAGCAGCTTCCAGGCTTCGTCCTTGTTCTTGGAGTTCTTGAACATGATGATGGAATCGGTCACGCCATAGGTGCCGCGCGCGCCGGTCGGTCCAGCGGGAATGGCCGCCACGCCGTATTTCAGATTCGGCGCCTCGTCCTTGATCTGGTTGGACAGGAACGGTGCGGTGATCATCATGCCGACCTTGCCCTGCTTGAACAGGTTCTGCACGTCCTCGCGGTTGTTGGAGGTGACGCCGGGTTCGGTCAGGCCTTCGTCGATCATCGACTTGTAGAGCTTGGCGGCCTCAAGCGCACCTGGCGTGCTCAGGCCCGAAGTGCCGTCCTTGTTGAGGATCTCGGTACCCTGGGACCACATCGCATAATAGTAATAGACGTCGGTCTCGATCTCCTTGCCCTGCAGGCCGAAGCCGAACGTGCCCGACCCCAGCGCCTTGATCTTGCGCGCATCTTCCTGCAGCTCGGTCCAGGTTGCCGGTGGCTTGGCGATGCCGGCTTTCTCGAACAGCTCCTTGTTGTAGTACATGGCGCGCGCCGAGGCCGCGATCGGCAGGCCGTAGGTCTTGCCGTCCATGATCGAGGGCGACAGGAAGGTGTCGATGAAGCGGTTCTTGAAGTCGGGCTTGATGTAGCCGTCGAGCGGCTCGGCGACATCCTGCTGGACGAAGTCGATCAGCCAGCGCGTGCCGATGATCGACAGATCGGCATTGGTGCCGGCGGTGATGTCGGTGGTCAGCTTCTGCAGCAGCACATCCCACGGCACCACTTCGAACTTGACGGTGATGCCGGGGTTCGCCGCCTCGAATTCCTTCTTGACGTCGGCGAAATAGGGAGCAGTCTTGGCGCTGTACTCGGCCACGGTGACCCGCACCTCGCCCGCATCCGCCTGCGCCGCAATTGCCAGCATGCTCATTCCGGCCATCAGGCCGACAGTCCATTTTGCAAGGCTCATTTGATCTCTCCCATTTTGATTTGCGCCTGCGCGCCTCTTCGTGCCGGAGCAGAAGATTTATGTGACTTTCCTACATTATCGATCATTTGAAGGCTTGCAAGCGGATTATTCTGTTGCTTAATTACATTTACAGGCCTAGGCCTTCTGCGATCTGTCAGAACTCCCGGAGGATGACGCACGGTGGTTTCGCAATCCGAGTTCGAAGGCAGGGCCGAGTTCGAAGGCAGGACCGAGTTCGAAGGCAGGGCCAAGTTCGAAGGCCGGGCCGAGTTCGAGGGCAAGACCGTCGTGGTGACGGGTGCCGGCGGCGGCCTCGGCACGGCCATCGTGGCGCTGATGGCGCAAAGAGGCGCCAAGGTCGTCGGTTGCGATCAGTCAAGCGAGGCGCTGAACAGTCCGCACCTTGCCTCCCACCACGTCTTCGATCTTCTCGACAGGCCATCGATAGCCACGGCGGTCGCCGCGATCCTCGACCGGAATGGCGTGCCCGACATTCTCGTCAACAATGCCGGCTGGACGCGTGCCGAGACGATTTCGGCGCTCGATCCCGACAGGATAGAGCAGGAACTCGACCTCAACCTGACCGGCGTGATGAATTTCGCCGATCCGCTGGTCAAGGCGATGGCTGGTCGCGGCTCCGGCAGTGTCGTCTTCATCTCGTCGGTCAATGCCATCGCGCATTTCGGCAATCCGGCCTATGCCGCGGCCAAGGCCGGCATCAACGCCTATGCCAAGGCGATCGCCGTCGAGCTCGGCCGCAGCGGCCTGCGCGCCAATGTCGTCTGCCCCGGATCGATCCGCACCGCCGCCTGGGACCACCGCCTTGCCAAGGATCCCGAAATCCTCGGCAAATTGCAGCGGCTCTATCCGCTCGGCCGCATCGTCAACGCTGCGGAAGTGGCGGAAGCCGTCGCCTTCCTTGCGTCCGATCGCGCATCGGGAATAACAGGCGTGGTGATGCCCGTGGACGCGGGACTGACCGCCGGTTGCCTGCCCTTCATCGACGACATATTGGGAGCGTGAGCATGACCGACGTCGAGTTCCGCGACCTGTCGAAATCCTTCGGGCAGCACAAGATCCTCGAGAACATCAGCCTCGACATCAAGAGCGGCGAGTTCGTCGTGCTGGTCGGCCCGTCCGGCTGCGGCAAGTCGACCTTGCTGCGCATGCTGGCCGGCCTAGAGACGATCACCTCCGGCGACCTGTTGATCGGCGGCGTGCGCGCCAACGCGCTGCCGCCGCAGCAGCGCAACATCGCCATGGTGTTCCAGTCCTACGCGCTGTTTCCGCATCTGAAGGCAGCAGACAATATCGGCTTTGGTCCGAAGATACGCGGCGAGGCGCGCACAGTGGTCGACGAGAAGGTCAAGAAGGCGTCCGGCGTCCTCAATCTCTTCTCCTATCTCGACCGCTATCCCCGCCAGCTCTCCGGCGGCCAGCGCCAGCGCGTCGCCATGGGCCGCGCCATCGTGCGCGAGCCGTCGGTGTTCCTGTTCGACGAGCCACTGTCCAACCTCGACGCGCAATTGCGCGTGCAGATGCGCGTCGAGATCAAAGCGCTGCACCAGCGGCTGAAGTCGACGATCGTCTATGTCACCCACGACCAGATCGAAGCCATGACCATGGCCGATCGCATCGTCGTGATGGATCGCGGGCGGATACAGCAGGTGGGGGCGCCGCTGGAGCTCTATGACAGGCCGGCCAACAAGTTCGTCGCTAGTTTCCTCGGCTCCCCGTCGATGAGCTTTGTGTCGGGTTCTCTCAAGACATCACCTGAGAAAACCTGGTTCGAGTCGACCGGCGGCGGGCGGCTTGCGCTTGCCGGCAAACAGGTGCCGGCGGGCAGTGCGGTGGAAGCCGGCATCCGGCCCGAGCACTTTGTCATCGGCGAAGCTGTCGACGCGATGGCGATCAGGGTGGATGTCGTCGAGCCCACCGGCTCCGAAACACATGTCTATGGCGCTATCGGTGCTGATACGGTACGCGCCGTGTTCCGTGACAGGGTGCCGGTCAGGCCGGGAGACCTGCTGCCGGTCTCTGTCTACCCCGGCAACATCCATCTGTTCGACAAGGCAACGGGCCTGCCTCTATGAAAATAGCAGCATGAAGACGCCGGCCGACATCATCACGCGCCTGCAGCTGATGTCGCAGGACGGAACGAAGTCGGATCGCAAGCTGGCCGGCTTCGTCCTGGCAGACCTCGATTTCGTTTCCAAGGCGGCGATTTCGGAAATTGCCGCGCGCGTTGGTGTCAGCGAGCCAACGGTGACGCGGTTCTGCCGCAATCTCGGCTGCGAGGGCCTGCGCGACTTCAAATTCTATCTGGCGCAAGCCATCGCCATCGGCGGCCAGTATCTGTCGCCGGAGCCGTTGAGCCGCGATGCCCGCGAACAGCGCATCGCTTCCGCCATCACCGAAGCGGCGATATCGGCCATCCAACGCGCCAGCGAAAACCTCGACATGACGACGCTGGTCGCCGTCGCCGCACGCATCGCTGTTTCCGGTAATGTGCTGTGCATCGGCTCCGGTGGCATTTCGTCCATGATGGCGACCGAAATGCAGAACCGGCTGTTCAGGCTTGGCGTGTCGGTGCTGGCGCAGATCGACGGACAGTTGCAACGCATGTACGCCGCCGTCGCCACCCCTGACACCACGCTGATCGCCTTCTCTGTCTCCGGCTATGCGCGATCGGTCATCGATGCGGTCCAGGTCGCCCAGCAATATGGCGCCACCACGATCGCCATCACCCCGCCGGACTCCGCACTCGCCAAGGTCGCCGACACGGTCATCCATTTCCAGTCGCTCGAGGACGGCAATATCTACAAGCCGACATCGTCGCGCTACGCGCTGCTGTCGATCGTCGACATGATCGTCACCTCGGTCGCCGAGACGCGCGGACCAAGGGTTCTGGAAAATCTGCGCCGCATCAAGCAGAGCGTGAACACGTTGAAAGTCGACGATCCGCGTTTGCCATTGGGCGATTGAACCCTCCGACAAGGACATCAGGACTGATGGCCGAGCGCCTCGATGCTTTTCGCCAACGTCGCCGGATCGCCTTCAATGCGCACGGTCTTCAGCCGCGCGGTGCCGCCGGCGACAACCGAGACAGCGGAGCCCGGCATGCCCAGAGTCTTGGCCAGCAGCTTTTCGAGCGCATGATTGGCGTCGCCGTTTTCCGGCACGGCGCGGACGCGCGCTTTCAGATGGCTTCGCCCGTCCGCCGTGGTCTCGAAGCCTTCGAGCCTGTCCAGCGCAGCCTTTGGCGTCAGCCGGACAAACAGCTCGGCGCCGTTTTCGCGCAGGCGAAACGGCGTGCTCATAAGGTCATCCTGCTCACAGGATCAGAGGCGCCACCGTGGTGAGCAGAAACTGCCGCAGGAAGAACAGGATCAGAAGCAGGATGATTGGCGAGATGTCGATGCCGCCAAGGTCCGGCATGAAACGGCGGATCGGCCGCAACGCCGGCTCGGTCAGCCGGTAGAGCATGTTGCCGATGGAACCGACGAACTGGTTCTTCGAATTGACGACGTTGAAGGCGTAGAGCCAGGAAAAGATCGCCGAGGCGATGATGATCCACCAGTAGAGGTCAAGCGCCATGACGATTGTTTGAATGAGGGCGAGCATGCCGGTCTCCAATTGTTGCCGACATGTAGCCATTGCACGCGAAACCGGCAAGGGCCGCCTTTCTGTGGGGCGCCAATGCCGGCCCGGTCGGACCTGTAGGGTATGTCGCCGACACTGCAACGAACGCGCGACTGCACCGGCAAGGCCGCCTTCCGCCGGCGCCAGCTCGACGCTTGACGCACTGGATTTCGGCAAACCTCCGCCTTGACAGGAAACCGCGGCGCCCGATAAATGCGCCCATCCGCTGGACGGGGCTGTAGCTCAGCTGGGAGAGCGCGTCGTTCGCAATGACGAGGTCAGGAGTTCGATCCTCCTCAGCTCCACCAGCGGAATAATTCTTCACTCTCCGTGCCAGATGCAGTCCGCGACGCTCGTCCCGGCTTGCCCCCGCGGTTGGCATTTGCTGTGCCAGCGCGCCTTAAAAGGCCGCAGGCCGCACCGCCTGTTTTCGCAATATCCGGCAAGACTTTTGTCAATTGGACTTATGGCGGAAGCGCTCATCGATTGTTTCCGTTTTTTTTGCAAGCCGCCCCACTAAATTGACATTACCAAATCAGTTTTTTCTGTGCGTTGTGACCAGGCGTTTCGGCGGGGGCGACCGGAGACGCTATATGGATTTCGAGTCGAAATGAAAAATCCGCCTGCGGAAGCAAAGACGTGTCAATTCGCGAGAATCTCGCTGCAAACCTTAGACGGCTGTGCAAGGAGCATGCCTCCGTAAGTGCGGTATGCCGTGAGCTGCACATCAATCGCACGCAGTTCGAACGCTACCTGCAGGGCCAGACCGTTCCCAACAAGGCCACCGCCAAGCTGATATGCGATTACTTTCGGATCGACGAAGCCGAACTGTACCAGGATCCCGGCGCACCCGAGCCAGCGATGCGTGGCCTGCCGCCGGTTTCCGAGAGCCTGTTCAACCAGATGATCCGCCCTCCCAGTCCTTCGATCGCGGGCGGCACCTATTTCACCTATTTCTCGATCCCGGGCCGCCTCGACCTCCTGATGCGCTCGGTGACCTTCGTGCGGCGCGAAGCCGAACTGGTCACCTTCCGAAGGGTCACCGGATGGTCGGAGCGCCGGGGATCGACCTGGGCACGAGCGCGCGGCAATCACTATGGCGTGGCGATCTCGCGGCTGAACTGGATCTATTTCAGCGGCATCAATCGCCGCCAGACCGGGGAGCCGTCGCTGATCTCCGTGCAATGGGCCCCCATCTCCGAACCGGTGCTGATGGGCAAGGCCATGCTTCTGACGGAGGCCGGCCCGGCATTCGTGTCCGTCATCATGCGGCGAGACATTGCCAACATCCACGCAAGGGATGCCATCAGCATGGCGCATGTCATCAGTCTCGACGATCCGGGCGTCGACCAACTGGTTGTCAGCCTCACCCGAGACGGGTTGGGCTAGTCCCCTCGGGCCGCCGTCTCTTACGCCAAATAAGAATAAGTATACGTCGATAAAGCGTATCGCAGCGATTGTCTACTCTGTATCTGAATAAAATCGATATTTTACACTTTAATGCCAGGAAAGATAATCCACGCGTCCGTCTTCGGCTCGTGGTTTTACTATGATTTTAACAAACTATTAACTCTCCCGACCTTACCTTTCTTTACGCGGATCCCGTTCTGGGGGTCTTTCAACGGACCCGAATGGGGGTCAAGAAAGGGATAAAAAATGGCCAAGAAAGTGACCAATGCTCCGAAGCTGACGATTGCCGCCGGCACGCAGACCGTCTTCTTTTCGCAGGGCATGCACTACAACAAGCGCTGAAGCCGTTCTGCGCCGACGAGCGGTTCGCTTGTCGGCGCCTCGGCTCCGCAGATGGCATCCAGCTTCATGAAAATGCGCTCTTCGAAAACGCTTGTTTTCTACCCCGGACCGAACAAGGTCACGGCATGCAACTTCCTGACCAGAAGCGTGTTTGAATGCAGCCCCGAGATGGTCGGCCTTCTCGCATCGTGGGACAAATGGGCATCGACGGCGGACATTGCCCGCGCCCATGGATGGTCGAAGTCCGAGTTGAAGGCTGTCGTTCCCCAGTTGCTCGATTTCTCCGCGCTGGTCACAGCCGGATCGCCTCTCGCCGAGCAGGAGGAACAGTTTTCAGGACAATGGCGTTGGGGGCTTCCGACGGCGCTGATGCATTTCTGCGTCCAGGACAGCGAATACATGACCATCGAGCAAGCGGAAGAGCGGCAGATAGAACGCGCCGGTCATACGCCGCAGCCGAACCTCATGCTCAAGAATTCCGCGGGCGCCATCCAGCTGCCGAATGCACTGGAAGACAATGAACTTCTTAGCTTGATGGCGCGGCGCCGCACCAACCGCACGGCGGCTCAGCCCACCATCACGGCCAAACAGCTTTCCGATTGCCTGTTTGCAGGGCTCGGCATCATCGGCGAGACCGCCAATTGCGTTGGCACCCTGCCGCTCGGCATGACCCCTTCCGGCGGCGCGCGAAATCCCTATGAGGCCTATGTGGTCGCGCTCGGCGTCGATGGCCTCGAACCCGGTGTCTATCACTATTCCGCCGCGGATCACGACCTTGGCAGGATTTCCGCAAACCATCTGCCGAAGATCTCCGAACTGGTCGGCGGACAGGAGTGGGCCGACGCCATGCCGTGCCTGGTCCTGCTTTGCGCCAAGCTCGATCGCACGATGTGGAAATATGAGGACGCCAACGCCTATCGTGTCGTGCTGATCGAGGCCGGCCATATCGGCCAGAACATTATGCTGGCGGCGACCAACCATGGCCTGTCGGCATGTCCGACAGCCGCGCTCAGTCATTCCGCGATCAAGCGGTTGCTTGGTCTCGACAGTTTCACCGACGCACCGATCTATGCCTTGACCCTCTCGACCCCGGAAAGAGATCCCTCGACGGCGGGCCAATCCATCAATTAGTCGACCAACTATGTGCCGTCCGGCCAGTAACGCGTTCCCCAGGGTATAACCAGAGACAGGAGCAGCACGTGCCAAATCAATCCTTACGCCAGTCGGAAATCGATAGTCTTCAATATATTTCGTCGATGACCAATGAGCTCGTGCAAATGGCCGAAGCCAGCCGTTTTCCGATGATCTCCTATCTGCTCGGCATGGCCTATGCAGAGGCTTTCGACGTTCTTCGCGGCGCACGGCCGGCCAGGCATGCGCAGCTCAGCGGCAACCCGCTGCACCCCAAGGCGCAGGCAAAAGACACTCGGGCCGTCCAGCCACGGAGAGCGTAGCGACATGCAATCGTCAGCCGCATGCGCGGTGGCCGGCTGGACCTCCCCAAACCGTTGGGAGACACTGTGCGCGTTGCAAAGCCTGCTGCCCTTGCTGAAGAAGGCCGCGACGGATCTGCGCCGCGCCGACATGGTCTACTGGTTCGAGCAGGCCGACGCCGAGGTCGCCAACATCATCAGGGGCCACCCCTCCGATGCAACCGCCATCCCGGCCCTGATTGCATCCTGCCCGCAGGACCGGCAGTCGGTCGCTCAAGCTTGATGCATGTCGCCCGCCCAAACGCGACGCGTTCATTGGCGCCGCTGAAAATGCTCTG
Organism: Mesorhizobium sp. M7A.F.Ca.US.011.01.1.1; assembly: GCF_003998295.1. Lineage (NCBI taxonomy): Bacteria > Pseudomonadati > Pseudomonadota > Alphaproteobacteria > Hyphomicrobiales > Phyllobacteriaceae > Mesorhizobium > Mesorhizobium sp. M7A.F.Ca.US.011.01.1.1. Next base: position 17,993 of record NZ_RZRT01000015.1, on the reverse strand, counting down.
ATCACCAGTTTTTCAATTTCGGACCGGAACCTATTGCGCGTCTGGAATGCCAAGGGGGACCTGCACATGAACATGATAGCCAACATCAGAAGCGTCGATGCCAGGGAAAGCATTTTCAGCCGGCTCGACGTCTTGATCGCCAGGCGGCCGCCATCGCCTGACGCCGCGCGGGTCGAGGCCCGCCAACTCGTCTCGATGGCGATTGCCGACAGCTGCCAGGCCGACAGTCTCTGGGGTACAGTGGATGCTTTCCACGCCCATTTCGACTTCATGATGCAGACCATCGAGATCAACGGCGCCGATGACCCGGGCCTCGGGCCCTTGCGCACGAAATGCCGATTCTATCTCGAACAGGTCGAGGCCCTGAGCCTGTCATTGGCCTATTGACAGGCCGGCCGATCAAGTTCGGCTCTAGAGCAATTCTAGGAAAAGTGTGAAGCGGTTTTCCCGGGAAAAGCGCGTAGCGCTTTCCCTAGATAATTGCGTCAAAACAAACAGTTAGAGCAGTTCGCCGTTTCCGTGAAACGGTGAAATGCTCTAGTTGCGCAGGCTGAACACGAACGGCGCTGTACGGCTCAGACGCGAACCGAGTTCCGGTGGCGGTGCCGGCACCGTGGCGCCTTGCAGCACGGCGAGCGCCGCACGGTCCAGATCCGCATCCCCCGAGGAACGAGAGAGCCTGGCGGACAGGACCCGGCCGGACGAGTCGACCGTGAAGGCGACATACGGCCTGCCTTCGACGCGTCGGGCCTTGGCAGAGCTGGGATAGCGCGTGTGCCGCTTGATCCAGGCGCCCAGACGGGAGTCCCATTTGCTGGAGTCGCCGGAGCGAGACGTCGATTCCGCCGACTTCGGCGCGGCGGTCCTGGCCGCGGGCCGTGCGTCCGCGCTGGCGGCGGTTGCCGTCTTCGGCGGGGGCGCCTTCTCCTTCTTAGGCCGCGGCTTGGGCTTCTCGACAGGCTTTTTCGCCTTGGCCGCGACCGGTTTCTTGTCTTTGACAGCTTCGACCGGTTTCGGCTGCGGCAAGGGAATGACGACGTCGGGCGTGACAGCCTCGGCAACATCGGGGACGACCTCATCCGGCGGCGGCTGATCGACCTCTTCAGCCGTTTCGGTCTGGGTGGGTTGGGTCTCGTCTGGCGCGACCGCTTCCGGCGGCTCGACAACCGGCTCCGCCTTTTCGACCGGTTCTTCAGGTGTCGGCTTGGTCGTCGGTGTCGGTTCGGTCTGATCTGGCGTCACCGCATCCAGCGCGGCGACCTGTTCTTCCACGGCCGGCATCACCACCATCGGTGCCATCTCGATCATCTGGGCCGGAGGTGGGCCGCCATCCGCTTCGGTGACCATTGTGAGGTTCTGCACTGCATAGGCGACCGCGACATGGGCTCCAAGGACCAGCGCGGCAGCACCGGCCCACAAGCCAAGGTCGCGCCAACCGAAGCGCGACAACTGGACCGAGGGCACAGCGACCGCCTGCGTCATGGCGTCGGCGCACCCGTGGCTGCGGGCGCCGGAGAATTGGACGCGGAAGCCGTCTCCAGGCCGACCAGCGCGATCTTCAGATAGCCGGCACCGCGCAACAGGTTCATCGCCTCCATCAGGTCGCCATAGGCGACCGCCTTGTCGGCGCGCAGGAAGATGCGCGTCTGCTTGTCGCCCTTGGTCTTGGCGTCCAGCGTCGTGACGAAAGCCGGGCGCGGCACGCTGTCATTGCCGATCGCCAGCGTCAGATCGTCCTTCAGCGTCAGAAACAGCGGTGTCTCGGGCCTCGCTGCGGGCGTTGCCGTCGAACCAGGCAGATCGACATTGACATCCACCGTGGCCAGCGGTGCCGCGACCATGAAGATGATCAACAGCACCAGGATGACATCGATGAACGGGGTGACGTTGATCTCGTGGCTTTCCTCGAGATCGTCATCCATGGTCTGTCGGATTCTGCTTCCCATGGCGCTACTCCGCCGCCAGTGGCGTTGCCGGCGCAACGGTGCGGAAGTCCAGGTCGCGGCTGACCAGCCGTTCGACCCCGGCCGAGGCATCGGCGAGGATCTGCCGATAGCCGGCTATCGAGCGGGCAAAGACGTTGTAGATGACGACGGCCGGTATCGCCGCGACCAGGCCCATCGCGGTGGCCAGCAGCGCTTCGGCGATGCCCGGCGCGACCACGGCGAGATTGGTGGTCTGCGCCTGCGAGATGCCGATGAAGGCGTTCATGATGCCCCAGACCGTACCGAACAGGCCGACGAAGGGCGCGGTCGAGCCGATCGTCGCCAGCACGCCAGTGCCGCGCGACATGCGCCGCGCCGCCGCCGCCTCGATGCGCGACAGGCGCGACGTGACCCGTTCCTTGAGGCCGTCGCCCGAGACATGATCGAGCGCGCCGGCCGAGAGTGCGGTCTCCTCCTCGGCCGCCCGCACCAGCAGCGCGCCGGGACCGCCGCTGCGGTCAAGGGTACGGCTGGCCTGCTTCAGCGTGGCGGCGCCGCCGATCGCCCGCACGGCGCGACGGATGCGCAGCTTGCCACTGAGAAGCTCCAGCGACTTGGCCAACCATATCGTCCAGGTGACGAGGGAGGCAAAGGCCAGCCCGATCATCACCGCCTTGACGACGATATCGGCCGCCATGAACATGCCCCATGGCGACAGGTCATGCGGCAAGGTCATCTCCATCGCCGTCGAAGGTCCGGCCTCGGCCGGCGCGGCCATATTCGGCTGCGTGCCTGGTTGCGAAGGCGCCATTGTGGCCGGCGGAGCGACTGCCGGTGCGGCGGGTGCGGGTGCAATCGGCGCTGGGGCTGCGGGCACGGCGGGGGCTTCGACCGCCGGCGCGGCACCGGCGGGTTGCTCCTGGGCCATCGCGCTGCCGGCCGACAGGATGACGGATGCGACCAACGCCGCCAACAAACCAGTTCTCGACAACAGCTTCTTCCTTGTTCTCATAGCGGCCTGCCGCCTTTTATTCCCGCCGCCGCATCAGATATTGTCACTGCACATAGCCGACAGGCTGGCCGGTGACGGGGTGCGCGAACACGCCCATCTCCACACCGAAAATGCCTTTCAGCACATCGCTGCGCATGATCTCGCCGGGCGTGCCGCGCGTCAGCAGCTTGCCGTCCTTCAGCGCGATCAGTTCGTCGCAGTAGCGCGCCGCCATGTTGGGATCGTGCAGCACGACGACGACACATAGGTCGCGTTTGCGGCTGAGCTCCTTGACCAGCCCGAGCACCTCGACCTGATGGGCGATGTCGAGTGCCGAGATCGGCTCGTCGAGCAGCATGACGCCGGCGTTCTGCGCCACCAGCATGGCGAGCCAGGCGCGCTGGCGCTCGCCGCCCGACAATTCGTCCACCAGCCGGTCGGCAAAACCCTCCATATCGGTCAGGGCCAGCGCCTCCTCGACATGCTGCCTGTCCTCGGCGCGGAAACGGCCAAGCGCGCCATGCCAGGGATAGCGCCCGAGCGTCGCCAGTTCGCGCACCGTCAGGCCGGTCGCCGCAGGCGTCGTCTGCGGCAGATAGGCAAGCGCGCGGGCAAATTCGCGGGCACCCCATTGCGGCAACGGACGCCTGGCGAAAGTGATGGCGCCTGAACTCGCCGGCTGCTGGCGCGCCATGAGCTTGATAAGCGTCGACTTGCCCGAACCATTGTGGCCGATCAGCCCATAGACGCGCGAGCGCTCCAGTTCGAGCGAAACCGGACCGAGCAGCGTCCGCTCGCCGACGGCAAAGCGTACGGCATCGATATGGAAGGCAGTCTGGGTATCAATTCCAGCCATGCTCATGGCTTTTCTCCAGTGCGGCCGCCCGCATTTCCAGATTCCGGCTTTCGACGGGTCATGCCCGGTTGACTATGAAACATGACCTTACTAGTCAACATTGAAGATGACTGCAACGATCAACAAATCGTCGCGACCGGCAATATCGGCACGGAATTTGGAAACGGGGGGCGCACCGAATGATTTCAGGACATGGACCGATTTGGCAGAACCGGATAGCGCGCAAGCGCCTGCTGATCGCAACGGTGTCGCTGCCGGCCCTGCTTGACTGCGGCCATGCACTGGCCCAGGAGACGGTCACCACCACCCTGGACCCGATCAACGTCCAGGAACGTGTCGAAAGCGCTTTCGGGCCGGTCAAGGGCTACGTTGCCACCAAGGGCTCCACCGGCACCAAGACCCACACGCCGCTGATCGAGACGCCGCAATCGATATCGGTCATCACCAGGGACCAGATGGAAGCGCAAGCCGTCGACAGCCTGAACAGCGCGTTGCGCTACACACCCGGCGCCACAGGCAATCTCTACGGCACCGACAATCGTGGCCTTGGCCTGCAGTTGCGTGGCATTTCGAACGCCAATGGCGTCTTCTACAAGGACGGGCTGCAGCTCAAGGAGAGCAATTTCACGCTGTTCACCGCGCTCGATTCTTATGGCGCGGAACGCTACGAGGTGCTGCGCGGACCGGCGTCGGTGCTTTATGGCCAGGCAAGCCCCGGCGGCATCATCAACTATGTCAGCAAACGGCCAACCGAGGAAAACCTGCGCGAGGTCGAATTCGGTGGTGGCAGCTTCAATCGGTATGAAGGCAAGTTCGATTTCAGCGGTGCCGTGAACGCCGACAAGTCGCTGCTGTTTCGCCTCACCGGTGCCGCTCACATGGGCGACACGCAGACCGACTTCGTCGAGGACGACCGCATCTTCATCGCGCCGGCGATCACCTGGCAGCCCGATGCCGACACCAGCCTGACCATCCTCGCCAACTATCAGCGCGATCGCTCGGGATGGGCGATGCAGTATCTGCCTGCCTACGGCACGGTCATACCGGGCAAGGACGGCAAGTACCTGCCGAACAGCATGTTCGTCGGCGAACCCGGCTTCGACTCCTACAACAACGACCAGGCCTCGATCGGCTACGAATTCGATCACCGTTTCAACGAGACCTGGCAGGTTCGACAGCATGCCCGCTACGTCCACCTTACCCACACCGAGGAAGGCGTCTTTGGTGGCGGACTGACGGACTCGAACAGCCTGGAACCTTCAAGCGGCGACTACTACCGTTATGCAGATGCCGGTGGCACCAAGCTCAGCGGCGTCACCATCGATAACCAGGCACAAGCCGATTTCGACACCGGGCCGCTTGCCCACACGTTGCTCGTCGGCCTCGACTACAAACGCTATACTTACCGCGACTATGCCTCGGAAGGGACCGTCGAGGACGGTTTCAACGTCTTCGATCCGGTCTACGGCTACAAGATCGGTGATCTGACGCCCTACACCGATACCGACACCACCCAGCAGCAAGTTGGCCTTTATGCGCAGGATCAGATCAAGCTCGGCAACTGGCGGCTGACCCTTGGTGGCCGCCAAGATTGGTCGGACGCCAAGGTCTACAACAATCTGGCCGGCGGCTACATTCCCGAGCAGAAGGACAACGCCTTCACCAGCCGGGCAGGGCTCGTCTACCTCGCCGACAACGGGCTTGCACCCTATGTCAGCTACTCCGAATCGTTCCAGCCGGTGGCGGGCGCCGACAGCGACGGCAATCTGTTCGTGCCCGAGACCGGCAGACAATACGAGATCGGGCTGAAGTACCAGCCGACCGGCTGGAATTCCTTCATTACGGCATCAGTTTTCGACCTGACCCGGCAGAATGTCGTGCGTTCCGGTAATGAGGGCTCACCCAACGATCTGTTCCAGACCGGGGAGATCCGTTCGCGCGGCGTGGAACTGGAAGCCGTGGCGAGCCTGGATGCGGGCCTCGATCTGAGAGCGGCCTACACCTACCTCGACACCAAGATCACCAAGGCGACCGCTGTCGAAGACGTCAACGGCGTCTGGGTCAGCAACGAAGGCAACATGCCCTTCGGCGTGCCGGCCCATTCCGCATCGCTTTGGGCCAATTACACCTTCATGAGCGGCAAGCTCGAAGGTCTCGGCCTGGGTGCCGGCGTCCGCTATGTCGGCTCGACCTATGGCGACGACGCCAACAGCTTCAAGGTTCCGTCGGTCGTGCTCGCCGACGCGGCGGTGCATTACGCCTGGCAGAACGCCACGCTCAGCCTCAATGCCAGCAATCTGTTCAACAAACGCTACGTCGCCTCCTGCTTCTCCTCGGGCTTCGGCTGCTTCTACGGCGAGGGCCGCAGGATCAACGGTTCGGTGAAATACACATGGTAGAAGCAAGGTGGCGGGCCGACCCAAAATGGCGGCGCTGACACGGCGCCAGTATCTTGCCGGCCTCGCCGCGACCGGCCTCGCCTTGCCGGGCGGCATGGCACGCGCGGCACCTGCCCGCGTCGTCTGCCTGGAATGGACGTCGGCCGAAATCGTGGTCTCGCTCGGCCTGTCGCCGCTCGCCGTCGGCGACATCAGGGGTTACGGCGACTGGGTGCAGGGCCCGGCACTGCCGCAGGCCACCATCGACCTGGGATCGCGCAGCGAGCCCAATCTCGAACTGCTCAGGGAATTGCGGCCGGACCTGATCGTCGGCGCCTATGGCTATGGCTTGGACGAGAACAGCTTCACCAGATTGGCGCCGACCTTCAACGTGCCGTTCTACAGCGGCAAGGCTCCACCTTACGCGCAGGCGCAACAGGTGACGCTGCAGCTTGGCGACATGCTTGGCCGCAGGACGGAAGCAGGAAACCTTGTCGGGCGCATCGAAGCCTCGATCGCCCAAGCGCGTGCCAAGCTGGAGCGGGCGGTGCAGAAACCGGTCTGCGTCGTCAGCATGTTCGACGATCGGCATATCCGCGTCTACGGCGCCGGCAGCCTGCTGCAGGATGTCCTCGACCGGCTCGGCCTCCTCAACGCCTGGACCGGCGCCACCAATGAATGGGGTTTTTCGACGGTCGGCATCGAGGAACTGGTCGCCGTCGGCGGGGCGCAGCTGATCTCGCTCGATCCTATCCCGCCGCACATCAGGATCAGGATTGCCCGCAGCTCGCTCTGGGCCAATCTGCCCTGCGTCCGGAACGGCCAAGTGCGGACCATTCCGCCAGTCTGGCCGTTCGGCGGTCTCACTGCTGCCGCGCGTTTCGCCGAATTCGTGGCAGCGGCATGATCGCCCAGGCAATGTCCCTGCCGCGACGGAGCGACGGCATCGGCGCGCTTATCCTGTTGGTAGCCGTGCCTGCGGGGCTGGCGCTGATGCTGACCGTCTTCGATCTCATCCACCTTCTGCCGACGCACCTGTGGTGGCAGGCGCTCACCGCCCCCAACACATCCGATCCAGCGCAGTTGCTGTATCGCTATGCCTTCCTGCCGCGTGTCGCCGTTAGCGTGCTGGCCGGCGCGGCACTTGGTCTCGCCGGTGCCATCATGCAACATGTGCTGCGCAACCCGCTGGCCGAGCCGACCACGATCGGCACCAATGCCGGAGCGAGCCTCGCTTTGGCGGCCGCCACCCTCTACGCACCATGGCTGCTGGAAGGCGGCCGCGAAGGCGTGGCGCTGGCTGGCGGCGCTCTCGCCACATCAGCCGTTTTCGCACTGGCGCGCGGGCGCAGCTTTTCGCCGGTGTCGATCATCATCGCCGGTCTCGTCGTCAGCCTCACTTTCGGCTCGGCCGGCGCGCTGCTGATGGCGCTCAACCGCGAATACACCGAGGAGCTGTTCATCTGGCAGAGCGGCTCGTTGGTGCAGAATGGCGACGCGGCGGTCGTTGCTCTGGCGCCGTGGCTGCTGGCCGGCATCTGCGCCGCGTTCCTGCTCTGGCGACCGCTACGCCTGCTCGATCTCAGCGACGACGGCGCGGCATCGCTCGGCACCCGGCCGGCCGTCATCCGTCTTGCCGGCATGGCTGTCGCCGTCTCGCTCAGCGCGCTGGTCGTCGCCGAGGTGGGCGTCATCGGTTTCGTGGCGCTCGCCGCCCCGGCTGTGGCGCGGCTGGCCGGAGCGCGCACGCTTGGCCGCCGCCTGGTCTGGTCGCCGCTGGTCGGCGGTGCCCTGCTCTGGCTCACCGACCGTCTGGTGCAGCATCTGCCGTTCGCCGGCGAAATCCCCGCCGGCACCGCGACCGCTTTGCTCGGCGCGCCGCTGCTGCTGTTCCTGTTGCCGCGAATGCGAACCACTCCCGAAAGGCAAGCCGACATGGTGTCGTCGGTACGCCTGCCGACAAACGGCCTGCCTTTGATCGCGGGCCTGCTGGCGCTCATTCTCGCGGTTGTCCTCGCCATCGGCTTTGGCCGTGGCGGAGGCGGTTGGCACTGGATCGCATCTGCGGATTTGACCGAGCTAATTGCCCTGCGCGCGCCTCGCGTCGTCGTCGCCCTGTCGGCGGGCGTCCTGCTCGCCGTCGCCGGCACGCTGATGCAGCGCATGACCGGCAACCCGATGGCCGCGCCCGAGGTCCTGGGCATTTCCGGCGGCGCCTCTTTCGGCGTGCTGGCGCTGCTGTTGCTCAGCGAAGGCTTCGACCGCGCGGCAATGCTCGGCGCCGCCCTCGCCGGCGCCATGCTGGCGCTGACGATCGTTGTTTTGGCCGGGCGGCGCAATGCCCTGTCGCCGGAACGGCTGCTGCTTGCCGGCGTCGCCGTTGCGACGGTCGCGTCCGCCTTCGCCGCGCTGCTTCTGGCCAGCGGCGATCCGCGCATGGACTTCCTGCTCACCTGGCTGTCGGGATCGACCTATCGCGCAACACCCAATGATGCCCTCACCGCCGCAACGGTCGCGGTCGCCGTCCTCGCGCTGGCGCCGCTGACCGCGCGCTGGCTCGATATACTGCCGCTCGGCGAAACCGCCGCGCGTGGCCTTGGCCTGCGACTGGGACGTGTTCGCGCCACATTGCTTGCGCTCACCGCATTGGCCACCGCAACCGCGACATTGGTCATCGGCCCGTTGAGCTTCGTCGGCCTGATGGCACCGCATCTCGCGCGCATGCTCGGCTTCCGCCGCGCCGTGCCGCAGCTTCTGGCCTCTGCCATGACAGGCGGGCTGATCCTCGTTGCCGCCGACTGGGCAGGGCGGACGCTGATCTTTCCCTGGCAAGTGCCGGCCGGCCTCATCGCCGCCTTCGTCGGCGGCCCCTATTTCATGGCGCTGATGTGGAAAGGCAGGCAATGAAGTCGGCCCTGGCATATTGCCGGCCCTGCCCTGCCGATTGTAAGCAGCGCCCATCGATGGCGGCCGGCGCCCTCGCCGCGTCCATCAAGACAGCTTGCGGTTCACCTAGATGATCAGACGTTTCCTTTCCTACTACGCGCCCTGGAAGGGGCTGTTCGCGCTCGACTTCTCCTGCGCGGTGCTGGCCGGTCTGCTCGAACTCGGCTTTCCCATGGCGGTCCGCACCTTCGTCGACCAGCTCCTGCCGCAGCAGGACTGGACGCTGATCATCATCGCGTCCGCCGGGCTGCTGGTGATCTATCTGCTTAACACGGTGCTGATGGCGGTCGTCACCTATTGGGGCCACATGCTCGGCATCAACATCGAGACCGAGATGCGGCGCAAGAGTTTCGACCATCTGCAGAAACTGTCGTTCCGCTTCTACGACAACCACAAGACCGGCCACCTCGTCGGCCGTGTCACCAAGGATCTCGAGGAGATCGGCGAGATCGCGCATCATGGCCCCGAGGACCTGTTCATCGCCATCATGACCTTCGCCGGCGCCTTCGTGCTGATGTTCACGGTCAACATGCATCTGGCGCTGATCACGGCGGTGATCGTGCCTCTGATCGCCTGGGTGACGATGCGCTACGGCGACCGCATGGAGCGCAACTGGCAGGCGCTCTACCGGCGTGTCGGCGATTTCAACGTCCGCATCGAGGAGAATGTCGGCGGCATGCGCGTCGTCCAGGCCTTCGCCAACGAGGAGCATGAGCGCACGCTGTTCGCGCATGACAACCAGCGCTACCGCCAGACCAAGCTCGACGCCTACCGCATCATGTCGGCCAGCAATTCGCTGAACTATATGGGCATAAGGCTGATCCAACTCGTGGTCATGATCGCCGGCAGCTACCTCGTCATTACGGGAGGCCTGAGCAATGGCGGCTTCGTCGGCTTCCTGCTTCTGGTCGGCGTCTTCGTGCGGCCGATCGAGAAGATCAATTCGGTGATCGAGACCTATCCAAAAGGCATTGCCGGCTTCCGCCGCTACACCGAGCTGCTCGACACCGAACCCGACATCGCCGACCGGCCTGATGCCGTTACCGCCAGCGGGCTCAAGGGCGACATCGAATACCGCGGAGTGAGCTTCGGCTACGGCGACGGCAAGCCCGTGCTCAGGGATATCGATCTCACCATTCACGCCGGCGAAACCATCGCCTTCGTCGGCCCGTCGGGCGCCGGCAAGACCACCATATGCTCGCTGCTGCCGCGGTTCTACGAAGTCAGCGCCGGGCGGATCAGCATCGACGGCATTGATATCAGGGACATGACGCTCGCTTCGCTGCGCGGCCAGATCGGCATCGTCCAGCAGGATGTGTTCCTGTTCGGCGGCTCGATCCGCGAGAACATCGCCTATGGCCGTCTCGGCGCCTCCGACGAGGCCATCACCGATGCCGCGCGGCGGGCGCAGCTCGACGGCATGATATCGGGCCTGCCGGCCGGCTATGACACGATCATCGGCGAGCGCGGCGTAAAATTGTCCGGCGGCCAGAAGCAGCGGCTGGCGATCGCCCGCATGTTCCTGAAGAACCCGCCGATCCTTATCCTCGACGAGGCGACGTCGGCGCTCGACACCGAGACCGAGCGCGAAATCCAGAAGTCGCTGGCCGAACTTGCCGAGGGCCGAACCACGCTGGTCATCGCACACCGGCTGGCAACGATCCGCAGCGCCGACCGCATCGTCGTCGTCTCGGAGTCGGGCGTCGTCGAACAGGGGTCGCACAGCGAACTGATCCGTGCCGGCGGCATCTATCGGCGCCTGCACGACGCCCAGCATCTGGTGTCATCGCGTTGATCCACTATGGTAGCGGCCAAAGCAGGGAGCCCCGGATGATCAAGGCAACGCCCTTCGATTTCCCCTATGACGGCAGGCTGGTGGCCGAAAACACCGCGCTGATCGTCATCGACCTGCAGCAGGATTTCCTTTCGACATCAGGCTATTTCGCCAGGCAGGGCTATGATCCGTCGCCTCTGAGAGCGATCCTGCCGACGGTGAGCCGGCTGATCGCGGCCGCGCGCAAGGCCGGCGTCGGGGTCATCCACACGAGGCAGGGCTATCGGGCTGACATGGCCGACATGACGCCTTACGAAAAATGGCGACGCAAGCGCGCCGGTCTCGACGGCACCGATATCCTGCTGCGCTCGGGCAAGGGGTTCCAGATCGTTCCGGAGATCGACGTGGCACCGCACGACATCATCGTCGACAAGACCTGCAACAGTGCCTTCACCTACACGGATTTCGAGCTTGTCCTGCGCGCGCAAGGCATCACGCATCTCATGTTTTCCGGATGCACGACGGATGTCTGCGTCCACACCACGCTGCGCGAAGCCTGCGACCGGAATTTCCAATGCCTGACGATCTCGGACGCTTGCGCCAGCGGCGACAGACAAGCGCACGAAGCAGCGCTTCACATGGTGACGGTTGAGGATGGCGTCTTTGGCGCGCTCGCTGATTCCAGCGCTGTCATTGAAGGCTTGTCGCGATTGTCGGGCATGGCGAGTTAGGGCGCCAAGATCAATGCCGGCGGGACAGCACCCCCCTCTGGCCTGCCGGCCATCTCCCCCGCAAGGAGGGAGATTGGCTGTCATCTCGGCTTTCACCAATCGCCAACGGGGCAAGACCAGCGCTGCGGGTGAAGCGGTCGATCTCCCCCTCCTTGCGGGGGAGATGTCCGGCAGGACAGAGGGGGTGTGAAGGATCTCGGCGTTACCGGAATAGCTTTCATTCCGTAGGCCAGAACTCAGCCCGTTGCGCGCGTCTCCAATCCTGCACGAGACGCATATGCCCCAGGCTGGAATGCCTCGTGTTCGCGACGCGCCAGCGAATTGCGCAGCAGGGCGATGGTTTCCCGGCCGACCGTTGCGATCTCACGCGGCGTGTCGACGCCGACAATCATGAATTCATCGATCCCGAGGGCTGCATAGGCAAGCAGCGACAGGGCGGCCTGGGCTGGCGGCCCGACAACATCGACTGCCTTGTGGCCGGAGGCGGAAGCACCTTGGTGAATCCCGACCGGAAGCGCGAAGCGCAGCTTGCCGGCCCGGCCATGTTCGGTGGCGGAGCGGTGCACCCGCTCCATCAATTGCCGGATCTCATCGATCGAGCCCGGCGCCAATTCAAAGACATCGGCATGCCGGCCGGCAACTTTGAGTGCCGTTCCGGACTGCCCGCCCATGCGGATGACCAGGTCGGCGCCGTGCGGTCCCTTGCGCGGCACGTAGCCGCCCTTGATGCTGTAGAACGTTCCTTCGTGGTCGAAGGGCCGGTCGTTCGACCACAGCCGCTTCAGCAACACCAGATATTCGTCTATGCGCTGCCAGATGACGGTGTGCCCGACCGGCCGTGTTTCGGCGTCGGCATCGCTCAGCGGCTCGCTGATCATTCTCAGAGCCAGGCGCCCGCCGCTTTTCCTGTCGATCGACGCCAGTTGGCGGGCCGCCACGGTCGGTTCGACCACGCCCGCCCAATGGGTGAGCACGACTTCCAGCGACGAGGTGCGGTCGAGCACTTGGGCCGCAAGATCCATGTTGGTCAGCAGTCCGGCCGAATCGTCGACGACGATCTTGCGGAAGCCGCCATCCTCGATCAGCCCGAGCTTGGTCGCGGTCTCGGCAAAATCGTAGAAAAAGGGAACCGCGGCATCGGCGGTCTTGCCGGGAATATGCGTGAACTCGATCGGCATTGCCATGTCCTCCGTGGTGTCGGGCGCGCGAAAGCACGCCGAGGATTCGGTTCATTCAACTCCGATTGCCTGAAAGCGGTGGGCAGTTAACCCCGGTCGATCTGACGACTCAGGGAATAAGACCCAGAACCACTGCCCCGGTGAACACGAACGCAAGGGCAAAGACGAGATAGGCGAAAGCCCCGGCATAGGCCGGGCGAAAAGCCTGGGCATTGGCCGCCCGCTGACCGCTACGATCCGTCTGGGCGTTCTGGATATAGGACATATCGACCTCCGTCTCGGCGATTAATCTATAAAATTTGTAGACTTTGTCGATTGCTATTTTTGGGCCAAAGATAGAATAGTTTTCTCCTATGGTGCCGGAAGTTGGTAGGCACTTGCTTAGAGGGCGCCCTCCGACGGCCGATCCATATGGCGCGTCCGTTCTCGCTTCTGCGTGTGAATGGACCTATTACCTTGCCCTCGCTGCACTCAATTCGTGGATTGGCCGCCCGGCGCGGGCGCGGTAGCATCGCCCAACCAGCAAAGCGAAATCGTCACACAGGGGCAGAAAAATGGGCACAAGACTGGCCGGCAAGGTCGCCATCATTTCGGGAGGAGCGACGGGAATGGGTGGAGCGGCTTCGGAGCTGTTCGCCGCCGAAGGCGCCAAGGTGGCGATCATCGACCGCAACGGCGAGGCGGCCGCCGCAACCGCAGCGACAATCAGGGCGCGCGGCCATGTCGCCGAGCATTTTGTCGCCGACGTCTCCGACGAGGCACAGGTCGAAGCGGCGGTGAAGGGTGCGACGGAAACACTCGGCCCGGTCACCGTGCTGTTCAACCACGCCGGCACCATCGTGATAAAACCTTTCCTGGAGACCACGGTGCAGGAATGGGACTGGCTGCATGCCGTCAATGTGCGCTCGATGTTCCTGATGACGCGCGCCGTTTTGCCCGGCATGATTGCGGCCGGCGGCGGCTCGATCGTCTGTACTTCGTCGATCTCGGCGGTGGCGGGGACTCCCAACGAAGTGCTCTACGACACCACCAAGGGCGCTTGCCACATGTTCGCCCGCGCCATCGCCGTCGAGTTCCGCGACCGCAACATCCGCTGCAATGCGGTCTGCCCCGGCTTCATCCGCACGCCGCACGGCCTGCGCGAGGTCGCCGACCTCGGCAGGCTCGGCGTCGACGTCTCCGACGCGGCGCTGGCCGCGCAGCAGGGCCGCATCGGCGAACCGGAAGAGGTGGCGAGGGCAGCGCTCTACCTGGCCAGCGACGAGTCGAGCTTCGTCAACGGCACGCATCTGTTCGTTGACAACGGCTTTACCGCGATGTGAAGCTTTCCAGGGTTCAGGTTCTTCGTCCCAGGGACGGCTTGGCGCCCTTCCTCTACCCCGTCGATCGGGGGAGAGGTGTCGAGCGCAGCTCGACGGAGTGGGGGTCGACCGTTGGCGCGGCACAGGAAGGTTCTTGCGCCTTGGTCCCCTTTCAATATCCGTTGGCGACCGTTGCCAGTTGGTTCCCCCACTCCGTCGCTGCTTCGCAGCGCCACCTCTCCCCCCTCCGGAGGGAGAGGAAAGGACACTCGTCTACCGCTCTTCCCTACGAAACGGCTTGAGCAGCGCCGACGGCGCCACCGCGTTGCGCGACATCACCGCCATGGCGACGATGGTGAAGATGAACGGCAGCATCAGGAACGCCTCGTAGGGGATGTGTCCGAGCCCGCTGGCCTGCATGCGCAGCTGCAGTGCATCGACGAAGGCGAACAGCAGCGCGGCCCCCGCCGAGCGCCACGGATCCCAGCGGCCGAATACGACCAGCGCGATCGCCACCCAGCCGCGCCCGGACACCACGCCGAAGGTGAAGGCGTTGAACTGCGCCATCGACAGGAAGGCGCCGGCCAGCCCCATCAGCGCCCCGCCGAGGATGACAGCCTGGAAGCGCGTGGCGATGACGCTGACACCGGCCGAATCGGCGGCGCGAGGATTTTCACCGACCATGCGCACCGACAGGCCCCATGGCGTGCGGTAGAGCACGAAGGCGGCCAGCGGAATGGCCAGGATCGCCATGTAAACCAGCGCAAACTGGTTGAACACCGCCGGCCCGAGCACCGGAATGTCGGAGAGGAGCGGGATCGGCAGCGTCTGAAAACCCTTGATGTTGGGCGGCACCGACTGCTGGCCGAAGATCAGCCGGTAGAGGAAATAGGCGAGGCCCGACGAGAACAGCGTCACGCCGATGCCGCAGACATGCTGGCTGAGGCCGAGCACCACCGTGAACAGCGCATGCAGCGCGCCCATCAGCATGCCGGTCAGCACCGCCGCCAGCACGCCGAGCCACAGGCTGCCGCTGAGGCTGGCAGCGGTGAAGCCTGTCATCGCCGACAACAGCATGATGCCTTCGATGCCGAGATTGAGCACGCCGGCCCGCTCCGAGAACATTTCGCCGAGCGTCGCGAAAGCCAGCGGCGTGGCAATGCGGATGATCGCGGCCAGGAAGCCAACCTGGAATATCTGTTCGAACACCGCGCTCATCGGGCAACTCCGACGCGACGGATGCGATAGGCGGTGAACAGCAGCGCCACCAGCATGGCAAGCAATGCGGTGCCCTGAATGACGTCACTGAGGAAGGCCGGCACGCCGGTCGCCCGCGACATCGCCTCGGCGCCGGTCATCACGGCGGCAAGGAAGATCGCCGCCGGCACCACGCCGAGCGGGTTGAGCCGCGCCAGCATGGCAACGACGATGCCCGAATAACCGTAGCCCGGCGAGATGTCGCTCATCACCTGGAAATGCACGCCGCCGACCTCGCCGACGCCGGCCAACCCGGCCAACGCACCGGACAGCAGCGCCGTCGAGATCAGCACGCGCTCGACGTTGATGCCGCCATATCTAGCCGCTTCCGGGTTCTCGCCGGTGACCCTTATCCGGAAGCCAAGCGTGGTGCGCACGATCAGGAACCAGATCAGCGGTGCCGCGAGCAGCGCCACAACGACGCCGAGATGCAGCCGCGTGCCTTCGAGCAGCACCGGGAAATTGGCCGAATCCTCGATCGGCGGCGAGATCGGATAGCCGCTGAAACTGTCCTTCCACGGCCCCTCGATCAGCGCCATCAAGGCGTAATAGATGACCGAGTTGAGCAACAGCGAACTGACGACATCATCGACCTTGAATTTTACTCTGAGCGTCGCCGGCACCAGCGCGACTGCGGCTCCCGCTGCGGCGCCGGCCACCGCCATCAAGACCATGGCGAGCGGCCCCGGCATTGGAATGGCGCCGACAAAGCAGCTGGCCACCGCGCCGGCCAGGAATTGCCCTTCGGCGCCGATGTTCCAGAATTTTGCTCGGAAGGCGACCGCGACCGCCAGTCCGGTGAAGATCATGGGTGTTGCACGCACCATCGTTTCGGTGATCGCATAGCTGTCGCCCAGCGACGCCGTGAACATCACGCCATAAGCTTCGAGCACGCCGGCGCCGGCCAGCGCAATCAGGCCGCTGCACAAGATGAGCGTTGCTCCGATCGCCAGCAATGGCAGAGCGAGGTTGAACCAGGTCGGCGTCGAGCTGCGGACCTCCAGGCGAAACATCAGCTGTGGCCCTCCGCCCCGGTCATCATCAGGCCGAGCCGCGCGATCGTCGCATCGGCGCTGTCGAGCGTGCCGACGATGCGGCCCTCATACATCACCGCGATGCGGTCGCAGAGCACCAGCAGCTCTTCGAGATCCTCGCCGATGACGATGATCCCGCAGCCCTTGGTCCGCATGTCGAGGAACTTTTCGTGGATGAAGCGCGCAGCACCGATATCGAGGCCTCGCGTTGGCTGCGAGACAACAAGCACCTTCGGATCGAAGGCAAGCTCGCGTGCCAACAACGCCTTCTGCAGATTGCCGCCGGACAATGCGCCGGCCCGGGTCATCGGCCCAGGGCACCTGATATCATAGGCCTTGATCTGCGCCTCGGCAAAGGCGCGGATCGCATCCGGCTTGAGCAGGCCCTTGCTGCTGAACGCTGTGGTGCCGATGCGCGGCAGCACCATCGAATCGGCCAGCGGCAGGTTGGTGACCAGCCCGGTCGTCATGCGGTCTTCCGGGATACGGCCAAGTCCGAGCGCCTGCACCTCGCGCGGCGAAAACCGAGGGACCTTTTGGCCGGCAATCGTCATCCGGCCGGCATCGGGCACACGTGTCCCGGAGATCACCTCCGCCAGCGCCCGCTGGCCATTGCCCGACACTCCGGCAATGCCGAGGATTTCGCCGGCACGGACGGCAAGCGATACGTCGCGCAGCGCCGTGCCCGAATGATGCGAGGTTGAGATACCGTCGAGCGTCAGGACATCAGCACCCGGCGCCGATGGTCCCCGCGCCGGCGGCACGATCTCATGGCCGCACATCAGTGTTGCCATCTCCGAGGATGTCGTGTTGGCCGGGTCATCGACGCGGCCGGCAACGCGGCCATGCCGCAGCACCGTGCAGCGATGCGTCAGCGCCCGCACCTCGTTGAGCTTGTGCGAGATGAAGATAATGCCGAGACCTTGCGCCGCCATAGAACGCAACGCCAAAAACAGCCCGTCGACCTCGCTTGGCGCCAGCACCGCCGTCGGCTCGTCGAGGATCAGCAGCCTGGCGCCACGAAACAGCGCCTTGACGATTTCGAGCCGCTGCTGCTCGCCGACCGACAGCGCCGAGACCGGCAGGTCCGGGTCAAGCATCAGCCCATGCTGGCGGCCGATCTCGGCCAGCCGCGCCAGCCCGCCGGCGCGGTCGACCCGTCCTGTCTTGCCGGGAATGCCGATGAGCAGGTTTTCCAGCACCGTCAGCCGCGGCGCGAGGTGAAAATGCTGGTGCACCATGCCGATGCCGGCGGCCAGCGCATCGGCGGAACTGGTGATCCGCACCGTCTGGCCCTGGATGAGAATCTCGCCGGCGTCGGGCGCATAGGCGCCGAACAGCACATTCATCAGCGTCGTCTTGCCGGCGCCGTTTTCGCCCAGTAGCCCGAGGATTTCGCCGGGCGCGACGCTGAGATCGACGGCCTCGTTCGCCTTGACGGCGCCAAAGCTCTTGGTGATGCCGCGCATTTCGATTAGGGGGGCGGGCAAGGGTGCTCCTGCGGAGAGAGGCTCTGCTTCACCCTCCCCCTTGTGGGGAGGGTCGGCTCGCAGTCGGAGCGAAGCGGAGATTGCGAGACGGGGTGGGGTTGCGACGCCGAAGACCCCCGCCCCGCTCCGCTT
>NZ_RZRT01000159.1:0-1627 GCF_003998295.1 Mesorhizobium sp. M7A.F.Ca.US.011.01.1.1 | reverse complement strand
GGCCGGTGATATAGGTGTGGCATGCGTCGCGAATGGCGTCGAGCTTCGCGCGGCGCTTCTTGTTCGAGAGCACCTCGAGTTCTTCAACCGAGGCTGGCTCCGCAAGGTCGTCGCGGAATACGGTGACGTCGATGTCCTCGGAAAAGCGTTTGATGAGGTCATAGCTTTTTGACAGCGATGTGCCGCCCTTGAACAGCAGCCGCGGCTCGCCTGCAGGCCGTTCGTGATAGAGCGCATTGAGCGTCCAGCAGACCCAAAAATCCTTTTCCACATTGCCGACAGGGGCGCCAATGCGGTTGGCGGTGGCGAGGAACAGATCAAGGCGGTCTCGCGGCGACGCGGCAATAATCTGACGGTAGGCTTCGGTACTCATGGCTTGCCCTCTAGCCCGGCGCCCGGCTGAGGAGTTGGCGGAGGAACTCCTGCATCCAGATCGGGACTGCGGAGAGACCGGCGCGCAGATCCTCGCGGATCGCCTCGCCATGCTTGGGGTCAGAAAGCAGGCGGCGCAACGTCGTCTCGATCCGCCTGCGCTCGCTGTCCTTGGTCAGCATATCCTGCAGCCAATGCAGGGCCTGGACGACCCGCATACCCGGCCGATCCGCCCAATAAAGGCGGCTCGGGGCAGCGTATTTGAAATGGATTTCCTGGCTGCCGAGCTTGATCGGCTTCAATCTCGCATCGACCAGTACCTCGATCCGCGCAGGCACCGCCGTCGTGAGCCCAAGATCGTTGGCTGCCGTCATGCCGTCGATGACGACGCGCGCGTTGTCTCGGCGCGTCACGGCCCGGATCACGGCGCGATAGTCCGGCACGGTGGCGCGGCCGGTCAGAGTATTCGTACGCGGTCGGTCATAGAGACCCCGGTCGATCCGGCGAAGCTCTTGAGCGGCAACCAGGCGCTGCAGCGTCTTGTCCACCGCCGCACGCCCACCGAGATCGGCAAAGTCGCCTGGGGTCCAAACCTCGTCGGGTTTGGCCTCAATCCGTGCAAGTACGCGCGATCGGAGATCACTGTCATGTTCAACCAAGGTCATGTCCGAAATATGCAACAAGTTTCGGACAGAAGCAACAGGCCGTCCGAAGATTGCTACAAACTTCGGACAAGCTACGCGTTTGAAGCCTGCTGCAAAAACGCCAGTTGATGTACTGGACCCCTCAAAAATAGGCCTACCCGAACTCTGCCCACGCCGGTGCATGATCGCTCGGCTTCTCCCACCCTCGGGTCTCAACATCCACCCCGGCATCGCGAAGACGGGGCGACAACGAGGGACTGACCAGCAGATGGTCCATTCGCAGACCAGAACTCCTGTCGTAGCCGCCCCCAAAGGAGTGATTCCAATAAGTATAGACCCCCTTTTCCGGATGGATGCGCCGGACCGCATCGATCCAGCCATCCTCAAGCATCCCGGCATAGGCTTGCCGACTCTCGGGAAAGTACACTGCATCCCCAAGCCATCGTCGCGGCGCTACAGCATCAATGGGGGTTGGAACAACATTATAGTCTCCGCACAACACGGTCGGCGCGCCCTCTTTGAGGAGGCCCCGGCCGTAGCCGATCAGGCGGTCGAACCAACGCAGCTTGTAGTCGAACTTGGGCCCAGGGGCGGGATTTCCATTTGGCAGG
>NZ_RZRT01000158.1:0-1707 GCF_003998295.1 Mesorhizobium sp. M7A.F.Ca.US.011.01.1.1 | reverse complement strand
ATACCGCGCGATCAACTTGTGACCACAGGTTCGGCCAATCCCGAAACGACGACAAAGCGCACTGACATTGCTGCCATCCTGCACCGCAAGACGCACAAACTCCAACTTCCCATCCATCACGCTGGTGTTCCCAAATGGCATCGCGAACCTCCCGGCGCAAAGCACGCCAAACTGTTCGCGATGTCCTCGCACACCTGTTCGCGATGTCTCCGGTCCAAACACCCCCTCCGGAGGGAGAGGAAAGGGGCCAAGGTTGGCGAACTCGCGCCTTTCCTCTCCGCCGTCGATCGGAAGGAGAGAAACCCAAGCCGGAAGCCATTCACCCCGCCCCCGCATCATGCTAACCAACCCGCCATGGCACAGAAGAAAGCTTACGAAGTCGATGGCTGGCTCGCGAAGCCGGACCAGCGTATTTCCATCGTCCTGCTTTACGGCCCCGATCGTGGTCTCGTCTCCGAGCGGGCGAAGGCCTTTGCCGGCAAGACCGGCCTGCCTCTCGATGATCCCTTCTCCGTGGTCCGGCTGGAGGGTTCGGAGGTCGACCGCGACGAGGGCCGGCTGCTCGACGAGGCCCGCACCGTGCCGATGTTTTCCGACCGGCGCCTTTTGTGGGTGCGCAATGCCAGCGGCCAGAAAGCGCTGGCCGACGACGTCAAGGCGCTGACGGCGGAGCCCGCGCGAGACGCGATCATCCTCATCGAGGCCGGCGATCTCAAGAAGGGCGTCGGGCTGCGCGCCATCGTCGAGGCGGCGGACAACGCCATGGCGTTGCCGTGCTACGCCGATGAAGCCCGCGACATCGACGCCGTCATCGACCACGAACTGAGCAAGGCCGGCATGTCGATGACCATGGAGGCGAGACAGGCGCTGCGCCGCAATCTCGGCGGCGACCGGCTGGCCTCGCGCGGTGAAATCGAGAAGCTCGTGCTCTATGCGCACGGCCAGACCGAGATCGGCCTCCAGGAGGTCAGGGCGATGTCGGGCGACGTCTCCGGCGCCTCTTTCGACGACGCGGTCGACGCGCTCCTCGAAGGCAAGATCGGCGACTTCGACACCGCCTTCACCCGCCATTGCCAGTCTGGCGGCCAACCCTTCCTGGTGCTGTCCTCGGCAATGCGGCAGTTGCAGCAGATCCAGACCATGCGCGGCCAGATGGAGTCCGGCAACCGCAACGCCGCCTCGGTCGTCGCCGCCGCCCGCCCGCCGGTGTTTTTCTCCAGGCGCAAGCTGGTCGAGAAGGCGCTGGAACGTTGGAGCACCGACGCGCTCGGCCGCGCGTTGACCCGGCTCCAGACGGCGGTGCTGCAGACCAGGCGGCGGCCGGATCTTGCGGTTGCGCTGGCAAGGCAGGCGCTGCTTGGGATAGCGGTGGAGAGCAGCCGGCTGGCGCAGCGCGCCTGATCTCCCCCTCGAGGGGGAGATGTCGCCGAAAGGCGACAGAGGGGGTCGTTGCGCGTGGAGCGCTGGCCTCCATCTGCATCCGGTCGAATCGACCCCCTCTGGCCCGCGCGCACGAAACTCGGTCAAGCGGCAATCATTGCTTCGGTATAAGGTCGACCCCCACTCCGTCGAGCTTCGCTTGTCCAGCCGATAGATGGGTAACAGTTTGAACCGGATACATAGGTAACAGTTTTCCCCTTACGATGGGTTCGCCGAAGCATCGCGCCAACCCAACCGCTTGGCGCTTCGGCGAACCAGTTTCATGTG
>NZ_RZRT01000157.1:0-1764 GCF_003998295.1 Mesorhizobium sp. M7A.F.Ca.US.011.01.1.1 | reverse complement strand
ACACTGGCGAGTTCACCCGAAAGGTCGGAGAGTTGATGGGCGACGAGGTGAACCACTTCGCCTTCACGCTGAATCTTGCCCCGGACAGCGAGCATCGAAGACGAGAGCAGCACATGGCGGAACTTCTCGAAGACCTTAACCCAGACGACGACATTGGCGGCGCCGGTTTCGTCTTCCATGGTCAGGAACATCACGCCCTTGGCTGAGCCGGGCCGTTGGCGAACGAGGACCAGGCCTGCCGCCTCCAGCCAGCGGCCGTCGCGCGCCTGCATCGCGTCGCTGCAGGTGACAATACGGCGCCGGGCAAGGTCGGCCCGCAGGAACGAGAGCGGATGGTTGCGCAGGGTAAGGCCAACATGACCATAGTCCTCGACGACTTCCCTTCCGGTCGTCATCGGCCGCAGCGCTACGGCAGGTTCGTGAATTTCGGATACGGTCTGCTGTTCACGCGCCGAGGCGGCGGCAAAGAGCGGCAGGGGCTCGTCGCGCAGTCCCTTGAGCGCCCATAGCGCCTCGCGGCGTGCCAGGCCGAGACCGGGGCGGAAGGTGTCGGCCTCGGCGAGTTGGACGAGCGATGCCGCAGGCACGCCGGCGCGATGCCAAAGATCATCGATGGAGGCGAAGGGTTCGTCGGTCCGGGCCGTGACAATCGCTGCCCCGTGGACATTCGCCAGTCCTTTCACCATCCGCAGACCTAGCCGGACCGCAAAGCGTCCGTCCTCGCCGATCGGTTCTAGTGTGCAATCCCAGCGGCTGGCATTGGTGCAGACGGGTCGGATCTCAACGCCATGGTCGCGGGCATCGCGGACTATCTGGGCGGGAAGGTAGAAACCCATTGGCTGGGAATTGAGCAGGGCGCAGCAGAAGACATCGGGATGGTGGCATTTCATCCAGCTCGAGGCGTAGGCGATCAGCGCGAAACTGGCGGCGTGGCTCTCGGGGAAGCCGTAGCTGCCGAAGCCTTCAAGCTGCTTGAAGGTGGTCGCGGCGAATTCCGGCGTGTAGCCATTCGCAATCATGCCGCCGATCAGCTTGTCGCGAAACTTGCTGACGCCGCCGGTATGCTTGAAGGTTGCCATGGCACGGCGCAACTGGTCTGCCTCCCCGGCGCTGAAGCTGGCGCAGACCATAGCGACCTGCATGGCCTGTTCCTGGAACAGCGGTACACCCAGAGTCTTGCCGAGCACGCGTTCGAGTTCGGGGGTTGGGAATTCGACCGGCTCCTTGCCTTCCCGGCGGCGAAGATAGGGATGGACCATGTCGCCCTGGATCGGGCCGGGCCGGACGATGGCGACCTCGACGACCAGATCGTAAAAGGTGCGCGGCTTGATGCGGGGCAACATCGACATCTGGGCGCGGCTCTCGATCTGGAAGACCCCGATCGTATCCGCCTTGCGGATCATGGCGTAAGTCGCAGGGTCTTCGGCCGGGATGGTGGCCAGGTCGAGGGCCACGCCCTTGTGCTGGGCCAGCAGATCGAAGCTGCGCTTCATGCAGGTGAGCATCCCGAGCGCCAGGACGTCGACCTTCATGAACTTGAGAATATCGATGTCGTCCTTGTCCCACTCAATGACCTGTCGGTCGACCATGCGAGCCGGCTCGATCGGCACCAGGTCGTCGAGCCGGTCATTGGTTAGAACGAAGCCTCCGGGATGTTGCGAAAGGTGCCGCGGCGTTCCTTCGAGCTGCTGCGCAAGTTCCAGTGTCAGCCGCAGCCGACGATCGGCGAGGTTGAAGTTGAGTTCTTTGGCACGCGCTTCGTCG
>NZ_RZRT01000156.1:0-1942 GCF_003998295.1 Mesorhizobium sp. M7A.F.Ca.US.011.01.1.1 | reverse complement strand
CTCTTGGTAGTCCAGCGAACGCGCGGTGCCGGCGCGCGAAACTCAGATGTTTCCCACGGCCTGCGGTCTCCCAGCGCGCTTCTGACCGGCATCAACGGTTCAGAAGCCTCATAGGCCGTGATCAGTTGCCGCAGACCTTCACGCGTGTAGATTTCCTGCAACCCCCGGACCTCGGTCACTTCGTCCTGATCGCCGGGGGAGCCAGCCGCGTCGGCGGGGCCCGAAACGAAAATATGGGAATAGCCCTTTAGATCGATCTCCACCGTGCCGTTGCGGATCCCGTTCCTCACCTCCTCGAGCGAAAAGCTCGCGGTCAAAGCGGACGGTTCATCGAGCAGGATGTCGGCAAGACGTGAAAGCCATAGGTCACGGTCAAGCCGCCCCGGATCACCGAAAAGCGCGTCCTCGATCCGGCGCATTGTCTGTCGCAACTGCTGGCTGGAATGACGTTTGGCTTCCGCCAGACCACTGGCCTCGACATACTTCGCTTCGGTTACAACAGCGCGAAGCCTTGGGCGCCCATCAGGCCCCGGGTCGACGCTGAGCGCAAGGATGTCGGCAATTCCTTCCTCTCGCTGGCCCAGCCATTGCGCGTAGTCGTCCAGGAGGAACCACGACGCCGGACGCTTCAAAAGCTCCTCAGCAACAAGTGCACGACTGAGAACCAGGCCTATCAACTCCCCCGCTGATACGCCGCGCTTGGCCGCACGCAATATGACATCGCCAGAGATGGCCGTCGCATCGGCGATCATTCTCTCGGCAAGCGCAGATAGACGCTCGTCGCTAAGCCCGAGGCTGAGTTGATCAAGGCGTCGACGGACAAGCACCGGCAGGACGCGCAGGTCCGAGGTCGAGGACACCACCATGTTGCGGCCGTGCGTGCGTTCGCGCCGATACCGGATGACCTTGATGCCCTGTGCCATGAGCTGCCGCTTGTCGAGGAGGTCGTCATAAGTGGCGACCCACTCGGCCAGGCCGTGAACATCCTTGAACATTGCCTCCAGGCCATGGTCCTGCAGCGAGATCTGACGCGCGGGCAGGTAATGCTCGTTGTCGCGATGTGACTGTTTGCGGATCACGGCCGCCAAAGCGTCGAGATAGGACCAGCCGACCCGAGGTTGGCGGGGCGAAACCAGATAGCTTGTAGCGGTGAGTTGTTCTTCTCCAACAACCCGGCGATACGACCAGCGAGGCGGCACGTGGTCGGCGATCGAGGGGTCCGTGTCGTCGTTGCGCGGGACCGAAAACCAGGCCTCCCTGGCCTGACGCGATACGACATCATGCAGGAACGCTACGTCTACGCTGCGCTCGTCAGGCGCCCGGCGCCCTGTGCTGCCTTCAAGCATCACCCCGATTCTGAGCTTCGACATGAAATTGAGCGAGGTTTCACTGACGACGATTGCGTCGGGATCGTTGCCGGACTGGTCCAGCAGATCGGTATAGACCTTGTTGAGCTTGGAACGGTCTCGATGGCGGACGAGGACGTTGCAGTGGACCTCGTCTTCGTGAACTGACCCCAACGCGTTGACCGTGGCCAGTGGCAGGCCCGCAGCATCGCAGTTGTAGAGCATGATGCTCAAATTGGCGCGCTCATGCGGCTGCAAGTCGAGATAACGGCCGATCAACCCGCGGATCTCACGCGCAGCCTCGGCCGGATCCACATCGGTGGACGCTTCCGAGGGATCGCGAACCGGCCGTTCCATGAAGCTGTAATCGTTGAGTGTGCTCGTCTCCGTCAGGAGAACCGCTTCACCCCCCGTGAAACCCGGGACCGCCTCCGGATAGTAAGGGTGCGCGAGTTCAGACCGAAGATCGGCAAAAAAGAGCCGCTGGTCGCCGAAATTGACTTCCTCCGCCTTGAGCAGGTGATCAATCAGGCCGCAGAGAGATCGCATCTTGACTGCCGTTGCGGCCATCCGCATCGGGTGCCAAGGTGCTACGA
>NZ_RZRT01000155.1:0-1973 GCF_003998295.1 Mesorhizobium sp. M7A.F.Ca.US.011.01.1.1 | reverse complement strand
CGTCAGCCACTCGACCTCACAGCGGAGGCAGCCGTCGAATGCTTGCTTGAAAGACTTGATGGCGCGAGGACGCGGCGAAAAGAAGTAATAATCGAGCCGAGCATGCTCATTCGGGCTTCAACGGCCTCGTTCCAGACTCCTGTGAGGTAGCAGAGGTCCACCGCTGGCTTGTGGCGCTTCAGAGACCGGGACTCAGGGCTCATGTTGGCGCTTCAGAGACCTGATGTCTATCGCCAACGATCCTCCATGTGCAGGCTTGATAGCCCAACAGCTCGTTGGCGATCCTCAGGGGCGCGGTCACACCGCTCAAAGCAAGTAGGGAGAAGCCGTCTGAGATAAAGACGCTAAAACGCCGCTTTTCAACCGATAGCATTGGGGAAGGTCATCCCCATGGTGATGGCAAAGGGTCTGCCGCGAATAGTCCGCCGACATATACATCGCTTTCTGTCAGGGTCTCCAATGGGCGGAAAGTGGTGGCCCGGTTGCACGCGAGTGAGAGACTGGCTCGTACTCGATCTGGTCGGTGGAGCGTCTGGCAAGCAGCGGGACTTCGCTGTTCGACACGCCGTTGACGATCTCGTAGGTGAGGTCCCGAGATTCCATTCCTTGCCGGACTAATGCCACGAGATCAGCGCCGCTGATCCATATGCGCTCGCGACGGCCATCCACGATCGCTAGGTCGGCGTTGCCGATGCGGATGACAAGAGTCCTGATTCCGAACTTCAGCGCGTACATGGCGCACGCCGCTTCTCCGAACGCCTTGCTCAACCCACAGAATCCATCCGGCGTGATCGTCGCGCCTTCATCCCATTCCCGGTTAGACGGCAGCATGCCAACGATGTGATGGCTGCAGGCGAAAATGCCGCCGCTCGATGCGCTTCCGTCGGCACGCCTCAAGAAGGAGGACGACGGCATTGTAGTTCGGCCCAAGGGTCTCTTCGTAGGTCAATGATTTTCCGACCGCACCTGCCAGATGAAGGATGCCGTCTATTCCGTCCGTTATCCGGTCGAAGAAATCCGACGACGTGATGTCTCCGGCAACCGCGCCCTCTCCTTCAACTGTATCGACGGCTTTCCGTCCGGTCAGGGGCAGATCGTAGTAGTCACGCAGGAGCGGCCTTAGCAAGGTCCCAACGGCACCGCTCGCGCCGGCGATGAGGAGTCTTGGCTTGCGCATGTCATTGCCTTCCCGAAGTCTTTGAGGATGGGGATAGTTGCGTCTCAGGGGCGCATAAGGAGTTGCGGCACGGTCCCGACGAATTCGGCGGGGCGCTCGTACATTGGATAGTGCCCCGTTTCCAGCATCTCGTTCACGGTCAGATTTTTGAACCATGATCCGACGGTCTCCTCGATCTTCGTCTTGGAAGCACCTAGGTCGAGTTCTCCGAGAATAGCGTGCGCGTGAGTTTCGGTGCCCGATACCCGAGCCGAGAGGTCGGTGCCTGTCCACGACGCCATGTATGCTTCAAGCGCATTGCGATTAGTCCCGGCGACGCTGAGGTCCCGGAGCGCCGAGAGCCAGTCATCGCTCTTGGTGCGGCCCGTGTTGACGTCAATGCCGCTTCCGAGCTTCCGGATCGACGATCGCCTCCTTGAGCAGCGCGCGGCGCTCATCGGTGATCTTGGCCCCGAGGCGGGGACCGACGCCACGAGGATGGCTGACGCGACTTCCGACGTGGCTTCGGCGCCCAATAGCTGGGCGGACATCCGCCATGGAGTGGCCGATGACACTGTATTGATCCCAGCCCAGCGTCCGGGCCAACGCCCCGAATATCGTTCGCGATTTCCTCGACAGTAAGCTCGCCCGCGACGTTGGTTCGGCGGCCGTACCCGCGGCAGTCAAGAAACGCGACGCTCAAACGTCGCCGATCCCAATGGCTGTAGGTAGGCTCGAACAGACTATGGTCGCCCATCCAACCATGGACAGCGACGATCTTCACCGGTCCGCCACCGATGATCGAGCCGCTCGAGCC
>NZ_RZRT01000154.1:0-1980 GCF_003998295.1 Mesorhizobium sp. M7A.F.Ca.US.011.01.1.1 | reverse complement strand
GTTGAGACGCGGGTGCCCCGCCGGATGCGGACCTGAAATCTTAGGCAATGATTTTGATGCGGTGAGAAACCCCAGTTCCTCAGAAGCAAGCGAGGTGCATCGGGTGAGGACCAGCTTCATCCTTTCGCAGGAACATCGATCAAAACGCGTTTTTGTAAGAGGAGAGGCGGATCATGCCTGCTCCCAACTCCCCGACCAATCGTTTTGCGCGGCATGCGCAAACTTATCACGTTGAATCGACGATCCAATCGCTGGCGTACAAAGGTGCCCCATGAGGGCACCCCCAAATTATGCGGTTCCTCTATGCGCATTACAGTTGCGCCAGGCCGTTCTTAAGGTTGTCGATTGCTTGCTGCGCAGTCATCGAAGGGTCACGGGCGTAGGCATTCACAACATCCTCGAACACGCCTCTGACCTCACGCGGCTGCGCGTGATTTTCCCCAAGAGAAGGCAAGAGTTTGCCCTCGGCGAGAGCATTTTGCCGATCCTTGATGCCTTTTTGGGCGCACTCGTCAAAATCCGAGGGGTTCACTGAGGAAATCGTCGGAATTGATCCCTTCTCCTTGTTGAACTCCGTCTGGACTTTAGTATTCACGGCCAACTCTGCCATCTTTTTCTGTGCGTTGGCCACCGCTTCGTTTTTCGGAGGGAAGAACCCCCAATAGTCGGCAAGAAAAAGAAATGTATCCTCATGGCCGGGGGGAACAGTGCAGATGTAATCAACACCTGCTTGCTTGCCCGCAAGCTTAAATTCGCCTTTTGCCCAGTCACCCTGAATCTGGAAGGCAGCCTCCCCACGGATAACCATCTGGGTCGCCGGATTCCAGTCTAGGTTAGCGGCATTTTGTGGAGAATAGCGAATGACTCTGCGATAGGTCTCAAACGTCTCACGCATTGTGTCGCTGTCGAGAGCATCAGGGCGCAATTCGGATAAAGCCGATTTATGGAAATTGGCTCCGCCGACACCAATCAAAATGTTTTCCCAAAGTTCAAGTTCCTGCCACGCCTGAAAACCATGAGCCAATGGGGTTATTCCATCAGCTTTCATCTTGTCAGCAAGGAAAAACCTTTCTTCCCACGGGGCTGTTACCTCGCCGCCATATTTGTCCAACAATGGCTTGTTGACCCACATCCAGTTGCCGCGGTGCTCGTCGAACGGGATACCAAAGTACTTTCCTTCGATCTTTGCGAAAGCCTGAAGTTCAGGAGCCAAAATCTCGTCCCACTTCCCGGCAGTCGCGAAATCCGTTAAATCTAATAGTATCCCTTCGTTGGCATAGGATCGAATCTGTTGGCCGTGGAGTTGCATCGCTGCCGGAGGATCCCCCGCCGCTAGGCGAGCCTGCAAAACCTGCAGTAGGTTGGTGCCCGCGCTTCCGGCAACAGCAGAATCCTGCCATTCGACGCCTTCCTCCTTGAGTGCGCTAGTCAGCACGGAAAGCGCCTTGCTCTCCCCGCCGGACGTCCACCAATGCATCACTTCGAGACGTTCCTGTGCAAGAGATTCACTTTGCCCAGCTAGCGCCGCGATGATACCCGTTGTAACCAGTACCTGGACGAATTTAATTCGCATTCCAAACCTCCACCTTTAAGATTATGTGTTACGGCGCGATACGGTTCCCTGATTGCTTGTCGAAGAGCACTACGTTTTCCGAATCAATCCAAAATCTTGTCTTTACTCCTACTTGTCCTTGCCCTGGACGCATCCGCGCCGTAACTTCACGCCCGCCAAGTTGAAAGATGGCGTACGTGTCCGCACCGGTTGGCTCGATCACATCCACGACGACTTCGATCTTCATTGCTCCTTCATTCAAGTCCTCCCTGTTGGTCATTATGTGTTCGGGTCGAATCCCCAAGATCACCTTAGAGGGGCTGCCCGGGAACTTGTGCGCATACCCTGGGAACCGCACCTCGGTACCGCATTCAAATGTCAAGGCTGGCGGGCCGCCTCCATCTAGAAAGACCCTTACGGGGATGAGG
>NZ_RZRT01000153.1:0-2047 GCF_003998295.1 Mesorhizobium sp. M7A.F.Ca.US.011.01.1.1 | reverse complement strand
GCTGTAGACCTGATTGGCGACGTCCTGGGCCCCTTGGTAGAGATTGTCGATCAGCGCTGGAATTGCCGCCTGGTCGCTAAGCTGATTGCCGGTGGCCCGCGACACGGCGCCGACGATCACCTTACCGACCTCGTCAGGAATGCTTTGCACGAGCTGATAGATCGTTGACGAAAATGTGCCCCATCCGGTCAGCAGGAGATAGATGATGACGGCACGGCCGAGGCGATAGGCCGCTTCGATTGGCGAAATCGACTCTCGCCCGCTCAGGATCGAATAGCCCCACCACGCGATATAGAGGGTCAGCATCAGGGTAAAGACGTTGCCCATCGCATTGCCCAACTGCATATAGACGGTGCGAACGAAGTCCTCTCCGATGTTGTCAATGCCACCGAGGATGCTTGCGGCGAGACCGTTCATGGATCCTCGTCAATGATGCTGGCGAACGGCGTTGAATTGACCGGCTTCAGCGCGCCGCATTCGTCGGCGTGGGCATACGCCAAAGGCCCGCACGGCGCTTTCAGTTCGCGATTTGCGCATCCGAAAAGCCCTGCGCCGAGCCCAACCACAACGCATATGCGCAGGACTCGCCGCGACAAGCGCTCAGCCCCCGCTCTTGCCGAATTCCGCGAACGGATTGACGGTGCGCGGTGTCATCATCTTCTGCACCTGGCTCTGGCGAAGAAGATCTCCCTTCAGCTTCTCATTCAGGGCTGCGACCGCGCCGTTCTGGACGCCGATCAGTTCGTTGACGGCGCGCGCGTTTTCCAGCTGCATTCGTGTGTTCTGGTCCACAGAACCCTTGACGTCCTGCGACTGCCCGATCTGACCGCTCGCTGACTGCAGGGACTGTTGGCGCCGGGTAACGCCCTGGGAAGCCTGCGAGGTCAATGCGCTTAGCAGCGAGGCCACATTGACGCTGCCGCCATAGGCCGTGTTGACGGCGCTCGTCTCCTTGCCGGCAATCTGCTGCAGCTGCTTCACCAGCTGGAGCCCATTGATGACGGCGCCGGCGATTTTCTGGATTTCAGGCGACAGGCCACCAAACGAAAGCGCACCGCCGTTCAGGATCGATCCGAAGGACGGAGCCTGCGCAATCGACATGTTGCCGCCGAGACCCATTTGTCCGATGCCGAGCGAACCGTCACGACTGCCGCTGAGAGCCTGCAGGATCTCCTCGCTCTTTTTCAGGATATCCTTGTTCGAATCCATGATAGAGTTGGTGTTGTCCGCATTCTTGCGGGCGACATCGAGATTGGCACCATCGATGACGGCAATCTGTGCGTTGGCCGTGCTTGCCCAAAGCGCAAGACTGGCGGCAATCGCGAATGTCTTCATGTCAGCCTCCTATTGCTGTAGAGAATCGATCACGCTGGCGGCGCCAGCAGGATCGGTGGTGATAATCACCGAGCGGCTGTCGGCCGAGCTTGCCGCGTTCTCAAGTGCGCATGGTAGCCACCGGCCGCGATCGATCCTCAACCGCTCCAATTCCGCGGGATCACAAGAGAACGGGTTTGGAGAGCCGCTCTTCGGCTGTTCCACCAGCTTGGACGACTGCGATGCCTGAACATTCTGCAACGATAGAAGTTGGCCCAGCAACGCCGTAAAATCCCCCGCCTGGGCGAGGTACTGGTTGGTGACATCGGCGTTGATCCCACGAGCCGACGAGTTCTGCTCCCAAGCGTCCTTGTATTCGGTCACCTGGCCAACGTTGCCCGCCAGCGCGTCGATCACCGCAGCGTTGGCGCCCATCTGCGTTGAGCTTGCGTCAAGGCCGCCAGCAGCCTTCCTCACCGCGCCCATGGCCGCGTCCTGGGCCGAGCCGCCTGCGCCGTCGGCCGTTACGATCGAGAATGGTGGCGGCGCGGCGGCCGGAGCCTTGCCGCTCGACACATAGTCGTTGAAGTAGCTGTTCCAGCGGCCGACGCCGCCGGCCCACTGGCTTTGCTCGCCTGCGTTCGATCCATTGTAGAAGGAGGCAAGACAGCTGTAATTCGTCGCCCCGCATTGCTTCACGCCCATTCCGAGGTATTTGACACCGCCTTCGACG
>NZ_RZRT01000152.1:0-2074 GCF_003998295.1 Mesorhizobium sp. M7A.F.Ca.US.011.01.1.1 | reverse complement strand
GGAAGCCCCCGAGAACGGCGTCATCCTCGGCAATCTCGCTCCCGCCCCGGGTGGCGAGGAAAACAAGAAGGTCATCCTCTGGAACAACCCCCAGTGAGGCATCGGTGGCCGGCTCCGCAAGGGGCCGGCTTCCCCACCGGCAAAAGGAGGTTGAAATGAGCCGCTACACCATCACTGTCACTGGCACCGTCACCGGACAGGGCCGCTCGGATCAAGACGCTGTCATCGGCTACGATCCACCACTTCGGACCTACTTCCTGCAGGCCTTCCCACACGAAGAAACCGACGAGCCGGGTCTTTGGCTCGGCACCCACGATCGCGCGTTCGAAGCGCTTGAGGATCTTCACCGCGCAGCCATCTCACACGGCTACGACTTCATCCCGCTGTCGCCCAAACTGGCCGCAAAGCTGGTCGACGACAAAGCGGCAGCCAGCGGGCGTCCGGTGCGAGACACAATCCTCGGCCAGGTGCTGAAACACCACGACCAATCCAAGTAGGCAGACGCGCAAAAAAGGGCCCGCGACGGAGTACTCCGTCGCGGGCCCTTTTTTTGCGCGTCGCAAAGAGGCAGGAACATCACCCGTCACAGCATGCGATGGAGACTCCAAACCGCCGATTATTCCTTCGGCAGTTTGTGCTTATGAATGCGGATATAATCCTGCACGGCCTTTCGCAGCAGTTCGGTCATGCTGTGCCCGTTGCTGATCGCCAGCAACTTGAACTGTCGCTGCTCCGCGGCCGTCAGATAGTACCCGCAACGAACCATCTCCTCCTCGCGAATCTTCTTTCCGGCGATGGGGTCCTTTTTCTGACCCTGCCGCAGCAGCTTGCGGAAATCGGGCCCGACTGCCGGGGACGGCTTTGTCGGTTCCTGCATCTGTGGCGCAGCTTGCTCCTTGTTCCCTTACGTCTCGGCCTTCGGTGGGATGAACATGCTGGGCAGTACGGGCGGCTGCGTGGAGATCGCCTTCATCATGCGGGCCTTCTTGTCGTCACCGGGTTTCGGCGCGGTCTCTTCACTCATGCCGCGTTCCTTGTGGCTTCGATGAAGGTTTGCAGAAGGTCGTCGAAGACCCCTTCGCTCTCGGCAATCGCCTTCGCGTCGGGCACCTCGGGGCTGTAAAGGGTCTGCCCGGTCTGAAGGTCGCGGTAGGCAACGCGATTGTGCAGGACGTGTTCTGCAATGGGCGTGCCGTTGGCCTGAATGATGGCGCGCAGTTCGGTCAGGGCTCGCGCCCTGCCATCGATGATGGTCTGCTTGGTCAGCACGAATATCGCAGGCAGCGGTCTACCCCGGCTCTCGACCGCCAGCGGAATGTAGTGGTCGGTGATCTGTATGGCGGCGGTCACATCGTCGAGGGCAAAATAGACTGGCACGACGACAATGTCGGCCGCGAACAGCCCGGCCATCAGGTTGTCATTTGTGGTGCCTTCTGTATCGATCAAGACGACCGATCGTTCACCATTGTGAGTGGCTGCCGCGCGAAGGATTTCCTGCGGCGTCATCGCGCTCACCATCTGGAGCCTGTCAGGACGATTGCCAGCTTCTCCCAGCATCTGGAACCAGCGGTTCATGTTCTGCCGCCGGTCGCCGTCGATAAGAGTGACCGAATAGCCCCTATGCAGCGCGACGGATGCGAGGGTGCGCAGCATCGTCGATTTGCCAGTGCCACCCTTTGGGATCGCAGCGGAGATGATCATGGGGCCTCCTTCCCGGCGTTGTCTCCTTGTTTCCATGTCAACATGGAAACAAGTCATCATGGACACATGAGGTCGCAACATGGTGATATTGTCGGCGGGGAAGGCTGGTTTGGCAACCCAGGCGCGCATAGATAAGGGCTCGCTAAAGGTGCAGTTTTTGCAGCTGCTATCTTCAGCAAAGAAGGGGTCCGGTGGCCCGTCGACCGCGCATTTTCCGACTACGTTTTCCGGCTGCCCATCAGAGGCCGATGTTTCCATGTTAACACGGAAACAAGTCACTAACGCATCATGGACACATCGCATCAAATCACGATGGGCACATTTCGGCCCGCGCGGCTGCCGCTGACAACTGGGCTGGTGAGAAGACGCGCGC
>NZ_RZRT01000151.1:0-2076 GCF_003998295.1 Mesorhizobium sp. M7A.F.Ca.US.011.01.1.1 | reverse complement strand
CCCCTACCCCCTCCCCACAAGGGGGAGGGAGATTCCGTCGGCGCTGATATCAGCAAATTTCCAACGTTCTCGACGCAAAGGCGAGAGCGCGGCAGCTTCCCTCCCCCTTGTGGGGAGGGTTAGGGTGGGGGTCCTCTTCGCAAGAATCTATATTCGATTGCGTCGGGAAGCGGCCTGCCCCGCCTCGGCGACAACGCGGAAAGGGCAGCAAATCCGATCTTTGTCGGGACGCCGAACACCGCCTTGACTTCCCGCACCCGCCTCCCTTATATCGCGGCTCGCTTGGCCTTTGGGCAACGAGCGGGCGATTAGCTCAGCGGGAGAGCACACCCTTCACACGGGTGGGGTCGCAGGTTCAATCCCTGCATCGCCCACCAAAATCCTTACGGCAGTCGGCGATGTCTGGTTGTGGAGATGCACCAGCCGCGATCAGCGCTTCATTGAGTGCAAGATGGCCTGCATGTGCTCTTCCAGGTCGAGTTCACCCCGAGCTTCAGCGGTCAACAGGTAATCGGCCTTGGCCTGGCGGTCGCCTCGGCTGATCGCCGGATAGGAGCAGATGGCCAGCAAGGCTTCCTGTTCAATCCGGTCTGCCCTCTTGCGTTCGTGGCTGCTGCTGCCCGCTTGATGAACAATCCTGTGAAGTTCGACATAGCTGGCTTCATGGGCTCCGATCAGCACCCGCAATTCGGGTGAGGCACCTTCCTCTTCGGCAAACGTCGGTTCAATGGCCGAGGCCACGGCGGTGAACGCAAGAAGTGTACGGCGGGTGATTTCGGGCATGCCTCATATCCCTGCTCTCTGATCATGCAGGCACACCATAGCACCGGCGAAGCGGTTCGCAGAGATGCTCGGGGACGCGACCACACTGTCTGCTGACAAAATGTATTCGCTTCCGCAGCCACCCGCCCAACGGCCAGTGTGGCCTTAAGTCGCAATGATTGGCCTCCGAAAAGCACGGTTTCGGGCTTCATTGACGCTGCGACCAACACCATATGGTGATCCACAGCCCTCCAAAACGAGAGAAGCTCGCCTTGACACGGTCGCATTGCGGCCATCGGCCGGCAATGGCTATGAAACAGGAACTTGAAAAACCATGCCTGAAAATATCAGACCGATTTCGAAAGACGTCCCCCTCATTCAGCTAGGCGTCTATCAGTGCCGCTTCCCGGTGAGCGAAGACCGGTCGGTACCCGGCGGCTATCGTTTCTGTGCCGGGCCAACTTCGGCGGATCGCGTCTATTGCGATCACCACCACAGCATCGTGACCGCCGTCGACCCTCGCCGAACCCGTTCAGGTCTCCACCCCGCTCAACGACGCGCCGCGTAGTCAGGCGGGCGGCGGCCCCTCGTTCGGGCAGCTGCAAATCGGCGGACCAAATCATCATCTGTTCCAGCTGCGGAACAAACCGGCGCGCCAGCGAGTTTCTGTCCGACGAAACTTGAGGGAAAGCCATGTCCAGATTTCTGCTGGCGACAAGCGTCGCCGTTCTTCTCGCCGGTGGGCCGGCCTTGGCCGCGGACGACAAGCCGTTGCCGCCGCCCAATGCCAAGAAGTTGTCGGAGATCATCGCCAAGGTCGAGCAGCGCGACGGCTTTCGCTATGTGGACGAGGTCGACTGGGACAGCGGCGCCTACACCGTCACCTATTACACGGCGGACAAGGCGAAGGTCGAAATCACCTACGATCCTGTGACGGCGGAGCCGAAATAGGGGACGTTCCGACGCGAATTCACTGGCCCTTTCTTGGCTGTGTCATCGGCCTTTCCGCGCTAGCGCCGCCCCTCACCTGCCTGCCGGCATCCTCTCCCCGTATAGTGACGGGGAGAGGGACGCTCTCATCGCCGGTTTCGCCAATCATCAACGTTGAAAGATGAGCACCAGCGGTACAAACCGCCTTTTCTCCCCGTCACTATACGGGGAGAAATGTCCGGCGGGACAATGAGGGGTGTCCGAACCGTATAGATAGGTAACAGAATGGACCGATAGCATGGGTAACAGTTTTCTTGTCCGCCGGAGGACCGGCGATGGTTTGGCGAGAGACTGGCATCATGGACGAACGGCTTCGGTTTGTTG
>NZ_RZRT01000150.1:0-2080 GCF_003998295.1 Mesorhizobium sp. M7A.F.Ca.US.011.01.1.1 | reverse complement strand
CAACCAACTGGTCTGAACCCCCGAGCCGTAGGTCGCATCGACGCGCTTGGATACGATCCCCTCCAACCCCATCCGGCAGGCATGTTGAAACACATCCTTGCCGCTTACCTCCAGATGTTCGGCATAGTTTAGTGTCGGCGCGGTGTTCTCCAGTAGCCTCTCCAGGGCTGCCTTGCGCTTCACCAATGGCTGTTGCCGAAGATCGCGCCCATTAAGGTGCAGCAGGTCGAAGGCATAGAAGATGAGCCTCGCCGAATCTGGATTGCCCAACTCCCTTTCCAGGGCTTGGTAATCCGGAAGGCCGGTGTCGCCGAGAACGACAGCCTCCCCATCAATGATTGCGGTCTTCACCGGCAAGCCCGCAGCTGCTTCAACTATCCGGCGGTATCGATGCGACCAGTCGTAGCCACGGCGCGTGAACGCCCGCGCTTTGCTGCGCTCAATGATGAGCTCGGTGCGGTAGCCATCGTACTTGATCTCGTGGATCCATTCGCTGCCTTCGGGCGCCGTCGCGACCAGAGTCGGCGACTGAAACTCAACGAAAGAGAGTCCATCTGCGGCCTTACTCATGCACCCTCCGAACGGCGATTCAAGACGCAGTGAAGCGATAGGTTCCAGAAATCTTAGCGAAATGGCATGTTCGTCTGCGTGCACCGGGTCTGGACCAGCCGGCCGCGAGGGAGATCAACGACGCTGCGGTGTAGCGCCCGCCGCAACGGCTGCTTCGGGGCCGGTTAGGCAGCCTCGGGGCTGGGATTTTCAGAAGCGGAATTTTAACCTGACCTGGAGATCGCCGTGATACAGACGTTCAGTGGGATGAGTTCTGGCGTAAGCCGGAAAGATGCAAAGCAGGTGTGAGCTTGGAATGGCCGCATCAGCGACACCAGGTCGGCACAATTTTCATAACGGCGCGGCCAGTGTAGATTGGCATTCATGGACGATATTCTCAACAGCGAACGTCTTCACGTGCGCCATGCGCTCGAAGCAATTGATTCAGCCGAACGGCCATTTGTCAAAATGCATGGGCTGCGCAATCATTTCGTGATCTTCGACAGGCGGATCGACCGGCGCGCCTTCCGACGGGCGGACATCGTCAGGATCTGCGACCCGCGGATCGGTGTCGGCGGCGACCAGGTGCTGACCATCGAACCGCCATCATTGGCTGGGGCTGCTGCCGCCATGCGCATCTTCAACATTGACGGCCGTGAGGTTTCAGCCTGCGGCAACGCTACTCGGTGCGTCGCCCATTTGCTGATGGAGGAGACCGGCGCAAACACGCTCGCCTTCGAAACGAAAGGCGGCCTGCTGAAATGCCGCCGGACCGGCGCCATGGAGGTCAGTGTCGCGCTCGGTCCGATCGGCTGGAACTGGCGCGATTTTCCACTTTCGCACGAAGTCGACGTGGCCGACCTGCCGGTCGAAAGCGGCTCGCTTCGTCATGGCATGGGCTTGTGGATCGGCAATCCGCATGCCGTCTTCTTCGTCGACAGCCTCGCCGATATCAACCTGGCGCGAGACGCGGCACCCATCCACGATAGTCCGCTGTTCCCCGAGGGCGTGAACGTGAGCGTGGCGGAACTCGTGGATGCCTCAACGATCCGTCTCGCCGTATGGGAGCGACCCGGCATCGCCACGCAGGCGTGCGGAACCGGCGCGTGCGTCGCAGCCTTCGCCGCGCGCCGCAAGGGTCTCACGACAAGCGAGCGCTTCACCGTGCATCTGCCGGCCGGCCCGCTGTCTGTCGAAATCCACGACACCATGGCCGTCATGTCCGGTCCGGTCGCCTATTGCTGCTGGGGCGTAGTTGCCGCCGAGACGGTATACGACTTCGACTGACACCGCCGCGCCGCCGGGGAGCGCCTCAGGCGATACGCAGCCCGTTGGCATCCAAGAGAACGCAGCCGGGGGGATCGAAGCCGACCTCGATAGCCTCGCCCTCGCGCACGAGCTTGCCGCCGCCCGGCGTGCTGGCGCGCACAATAGTCTTGCCGCCGATGTCGATCTCGTAGATCGCGCTGCCGCCGAGATAGGAGGTGGAGACGACGCGGCCGGACAGCCGGTTTCCGGCGGCTGCCGAACC